>DATJLB010000377.1:0-1654 GCA_035490915.1 Geobacteraceae bacterium | reverse complement strand
TGCCGGGGGCCACCGCGGCCAGTGATGGCATCCTTCTGCGAGAGGATTTTAAGGAAGCGCGCAAGGGCGCGGGAAACATCAACATCATACATCCCCATGGTTCCTCCTATGCAAAGTATGAAAAGGGGGAAACCGCCGACTAGAAGTATTGCCAGCATCAGCCAGCGACGGTTCAGGACGGACAACACCATAAGGGTGGAGAATATTGCAAAAAGGATTACCGTGCCCGTCATCACGCTCCCGATCGATGCCGCTCAAAAGAGGACCTCAAAAATCTCCCTCCTCCATCCGTATCTCCACTCGTGCCCCGTCCCGCAGCTTCTTGACGAAAGCCTCCATCTCCTTCTGGGCCTTCTGCCGCTTGAGGGTGAGCCGAATCTTCGCCTCCACGCTGTCGAGGGGGGGGACATGCCCCGGAAACTTCTCGGTCACCTTGACCAGATGGAAGCCGAAGATGTCCTCGACGACCCCGCTCATCTCACCCGGTTTCAGAGCGAACACCGCATCCTCCATCGCCGCGCTCAGCTCGCCCGGCTTGACGAAACCGAGATCGCCTCCCTTCCGGCTGCTGGGGCATTCCGAAATCGTCCTGGCGAGCAGCGAAAACTGTTCCCCCTTCAATGCCCTCTGCCGGACTGCTTCAATCCTGGCGCGCGCCGCGTCCTTTTCCCCCGCGCTCCAGGACGGGTCACTCTTCACGAGGATGTGGCTGATCCTCACCCGGGGAGGAAGTCGGAGCTCATCCCGATGACTTTCGTAGTACGAAGCGATCTCGGCGGGCGCCACCTTTTTGTTTTCCGCGAACTCGCTGTCGATGAATTTCCGGACGGTCATCCCCTTCTCGATCTGCACCTTGACGGCCGCCGGAGACGTCCCTATTTCTCTGAGGGTGGTGACGTAATCGTTTTCCGTGGCGAACTTCCTTTTCAGCTCCGCTTCTTTCTCGGCGATGGCGCTCTCCGAGGCCTTGATGCCGTGCCGGCGGGATTCCTGGTACAGGAGCTCGCGGTCGATCAGGTTGTCCAGCACTTTCCTGCCGAGCTCCGCGCGCCCGTCGGCGTCAGGGCTCGCGCCGTCTCTTGCGCGCAGCCGCTCGACCCGCCTCAGTTCGGCGGCATACTCTTCCGTTGAAATAGCCGCTCCGTTGACCAGCGCGGCCTTGCCGGGCACGGGGGCCGTGGCGGCGGCAACGGCGGGCCCATGGGATACGGCGATCAGCATCACGAATAGACGGAGTACTCTTCCAAACAGCGAGTTCATGGCCGTTCTCCTAAAATTTGGCATTCAGGTTGAACTGAAAGATATCGATGGCGAGCGGCGGCCCTGAGATCTGGTCAGCGGTGTACCATCTTGTCGAGAGCCAGACGTTCTTGGTAAGGCCGAAATCGCCCCCGACGATCCAACCTTTGGCGTTCGTCCCCCCCAGATGGAAATCCTGGTCGGTAAAGGCATCGATGACCGCATCCGACTCCAGATGCTTGTAGAAGAGGAGTCCCTTCCAGTCCCCGAACTTCTCGACGGTCGGGTAACCGACCGTCACCCCCACCTGGTACCCCGTGTCTCCCGGCGATACCGGTCCGTCAAGCGAGATCTCTTGAAAGGCAATCGCTTCAACGTCTCCCCTGTTGAACGCCAGGTTCTTGACGAAATCTCC
>DATJLB010000376.1:0-10148 GCA_035490915.1 Geobacteraceae bacterium | reverse complement strand
GAGTACGGCGGTGGTTCATCATAAAGTCGGCCGGGATCTTGTCCTCCAGCTCCGTTCCACGGATGAGACCATATGGCACTCGCCAATGTTTATCCTCTGGCTCCCAACGCCCCCCAAGTGCCTTCAGTTTCTCCCTCAGGTTTCTTTCCGCATACGACACTGAGGGACAGGGGGACGTAGTTGATTTGTTGACTTAGCCCCTATGCTCTTCTCGCTCCTCAACTAATCAACTCTGCCCCTTAGTCTCTCCTTAGCCTCTTTGTCATGCTTCCAACGAAAATATACGTAAACTTTTCCAGCATGTAAATTAAAATATCTTATCCTCGAAGAGGGCATGGCATAAGTTCGAGGTCGCCCACAGACCGCTGCTCGTCTGATAAATTTAGGATGAAGCCGGCCGAAAAGTATGTTACATATTCTCTCGGAATGCCCCAACGCCGACCCGAGAAAGGAATCGCCGATGACCGAAGAGACCCAAAGGATAAACCCGTGGCAGATGGTGCTCGCCCAGATCGACAAGGCGGCCAGATACCTCTCCTGCGACCCCGGGATGATCGAGAAGCTCCGCTACCCGGAGCGCTCGCTGCAGGTGTCGGTGCCGGTGCGGCTGGACAATGGCACGATAAAGATATTCAAGGGGTTCCGGGTGCAGCACAGCACGGTGCGCGGGCCGGCGAAGGGGGGGGTCCGCTACCACCCGAGCGTCGACCTGGACGAGGTGACCGCCCTGGCGGCGTGGATGACCTGGAAGTGCGCGGTGATGAACATCCCGTTCGGCGGCGCGAAGGGAGGGGTGGAGTGCGACCCGGAACAGCTCTCGCCCGGGGAACTGGAGCGCCTCACCCGCCGCTACACCGCGGAGATCATGAGCTTCATCGGTCCGGACCGGGACATCCCCGCGCCGGACGTGAACACCAACGCCCAAGTGATGGCGTGGATGATGGATACCTATTCGATGCAGATGGGGCACACGGTGCCGGGAGTGGTGACCGGCAAGCCGATCGCCATCGGCGGTTCGGAGGGGCGAAGCGACGCGACCGGCCTCGGCGTGGTGTTCATGGTGATCGAGGCGGCGCAAAAGCTCGGGATGCGGCTGGATGGGGCAACGGCTGTGGTGCAGGGGTTCGGCAACGTCGGCTCGTCGGCCGCCCGGAGCCTGTTCCGGGAGGGGGTAAAGGTGATCGCCATCAGCGACCGGACCGGCGGGCTGTACTGCGCGGCCGGCATCAACCCGTTCGAGCTGCAGCGCCACTTCCTGCAAAACGGCACCATCGCCGAGTTTCCCGGCTGCGAACGGATAACCAACGATGAGCTCCTGGCGCTCGAGTGCGACATCCTGGTGCCGGCCGCGCTGGAGAACGTGATCCACCGGGAAAACGCCGGCCAGGTGCGGGCCAAGATCGTGGCGGAGGGGGCGAACGGGCCGGTCACGCCGATTGCCGACGAGATCCTCGGCGAGAAGGGGGTGTTCGTCATCCCCGACATCCTCGCCAACGCGGGAGGGGTGACGGTTTCCTACTTCGAGTGGGTACAGGACCTGCAGAACTATTTCTGGAACGAGGCGGAGATCAACAACCGGCTTCGCCAGATCATGGTAAGCGCCTTCAAGAAGGTGATCGCCATCGCGGAGGAAAACCGGGTGGACAACCGGACCGCCGCCCAGATGCTCGGCATCGGCAAGGTGGCGGAGGCGCTGCAGCTGCGGGGGCTGTATCCGTGAGACGTGAGACGTTGGATGTAAGACGTTTCTTACTTCTTACGCTTCACGTCTAACTTTTCACCGCCTTCAGTACCTCAACCATCTCATCGTGGATCAGCCCGTTGGAGGCGAGGATCCGGTGGTCGTAGACGGAGTAGGGCTCTCCGGCGTGGTTGGTGACCCGTCCACCCGCTTCGGTGACGAGGAGTTGTCCCGCCGCCACGTCCCACGGCTTCAGCTTCACCTCCCAGTAGCCGTCGAGCCGCCCCGCCGCCACGTAGGCGAGGTCCAGCGCTGCCGCGCCTGCGCGCCGCACGGCCCGGGCCGCCATCTGGAAGTTCACGAAATTGGCGAAGTTGTTCTCGTTGCCCCTGGTCCGGTCGTAGGGGAAACCGGTCGCCAGCAGGGAGCCCTTGAGCGGTCCCCTTCGGGAAACGCGGATCGGCCGGCCGTTCAGAAACGCCCCCTCATCCTTGACCGCGGTGAAGAGCTCATCCATCATCGCATGACGGATCACACCCAGCCTGACCTCGCCGTCGATCTCCAGGGCGATGGAGACGCAGAACCAGGGGAAACCGTGGGCGTAATTGGTGGTGCCGTCCAGCGGGTCGATGATCCACCTGAAGCGGGAACCGGATTGGGCGTAAACGTTCTCCTCGGCAAGGATATCGTGGTCGGGAAATCTTTCGCGGATGACGGCTACGATCAGATCCTCGCACTCACGGTCTACCTCGGTCACCAGGTCGCTCTCACCCTTGAACCGGATCTCGTGCTCGCGCCAGAGCCGATCTTTCTGCACCCTTCCGGCGCTCTGCGCGGCGCGGACGGCGGTTTCGAGATAGGACTTCACGGAAGCCTCCTTGCGGGGAATGCGGCAATGCTAATCCGTTTGTGGGGAGAAATCAAGCTGTGAAGTGAAGTGGGAAAAGGAAAATCTGGTAGGGGTCTGCGGCTGAACGCACCATCACTATGAACACCGCGCCCGGATTTGCGGCAGATTCGGCTCGGCTCGATCGAGGAAGACCGCAGGTGTAGCGGCGCTACATCGAGGATCTTCCGAGTGAGAACGAGTCGAAGATGCCGTGAAGACGGGCGCGGCAACCTCAGGGCTGGGGGAGGATGATGGTAAACGTCGTCCCCTCCCCCACCTTGCTCGTCACCTCGATCCGGCCATGCATCAACTCCACCATCTTGCTGACGATGTAGAGCCCCAGGCCGGTCCCCTCCCCCGTCTTCTTGGTGGTGAAAAAGGGTTCAAAGATCCGTTCGAGCCGCTCCGGCGGGATCCCTTCGCCCGTATCGGCGATCTCGATCCGCACCGAGCGGTCATCGGGCATGGAGGTGCTGACGTACAGCGCGCCACCCTCCTCCATCGCCTGGAAGGCGTTCATGATCAGGTTGATGAAGATCTGCTTGAGGCGGTTCCCCTCGGCGACGACGGGGAGGGCGTCGTAATCCAGCTCCTCGATCACGGTTATTGAGCGCTTGCGCGCCTCGTAGCGCAGGAACTGCATCACCTCCTGCAGAACCTGGTTCACGTCCGTCTCGGCCTCGACATCCTCCCCCGTTCGCGCAAAGGTGAGAACCCCCCTGGTGTACTGGGCAAGCCGATGGACCTCGGCATCGATCCGCCCCAGCATCTCCCGTACCGATGCCGGAACATCCTCTTCCCTCAGTATCAGTTGGACGGCCGAGGCTATCACCGAGAGGGGGGTGTTGAGCTCATGAACAATCCCCGTCGAAAGCCTGCCGAGTTCAGCCATCTTTTCGTTATGGGCCAACTGAGCCAGCATCCGCTCGTCTATGTGGCCGTCGGCGGATTCATATCGGGCAAGGAGACTATCCATGTCTGCTCCTCTACTCTCACGGCCTGTGAAGCGTCGGACCCGACCCGCTTCTGCCGGTTGGGCCATATGAACGGGGCGGGCACGCCGGTGCCCACTTCCCCGAGGCTATACAGGCATAAGGCGTGCCATAAAAACACACATCCGTTAATTCAGGCAGTTTGCAGATCAGAGGCAGGTTTGGAAAGCGTGCGTGCCGGGAAAATGGGCAGTTCCTGCCCAGTTTTTCGGCACGGAGAAAAAAAGGAAGCCGTCGAAACGACGGCTTCCTTTTCGTCCCGGCACACAGACCGTTAGTTGTAGGCGGTTTCGGAGTGCTGGGTCTGGTCGAGACCGATGATCTCGTCTTCTTTTTCCACCCTGAGTCCGATGGTCTTGTTGATCAGGAAGGCGATGACCAGGGTGACGAGGAAGGCGTACCCGCCCGCCGCCACGACGGCGATCAACTGGATGACGAACTGCTTCCCGTTCCCCGACAGGAGCCCCGTGGCACCGACGGTGGCGAAGACGCCGGTCAGGAGCGCGCCGGTCGAACCGCCGAGGCCATGGACACCAAGGACGTCCAGCGAGTCGTCGTACTTGAACTTCGCCTTCGCCAGGACACCCGCGTAGCAGATGACTCCGGCCAGGAGTCCCATGATGAGGGCCGCGCCCGGCTGGACGAAACCGGCCGCCGGGGTGATGACGACCAGGCCGGCGACGACGCCGGAGCCGAAACCGAGGGCGGAGGGCTTGCCGCCGTGGATCCACTCGGCGATCATCCAGGAGAGGCCGGCAGCAGCCGGCGCGATGGTGGTGGTGGTGAAGGCGAGGCCGGCCAGCCCCCCCGAGGCGTCGGAGCAATTGGGGCCGACGATGGCGCTCCCGGCGTTGAAACCGAACCAGCCGAACCAGAGAAGCCCGACGCCGAGCATGGTAAACGGCAGGTTGTGGGGTGCCATCCGCTCGTGCGGGAAACCGTGCCGGCGGCCTAAGAAGAGAAGCGCTGCCAGGGCGGAGATACCGGAGGAGAGGTGAACGACCGTACCGCCGGCGAAGTCAAGAGCCCCCATCTTGGCGAGCCAGCCGTCGCTCATCCAGACCCAGTGGGCGAGGGGATCGTAGACCAGCGTCGTCCAGAGAAGGACGAAGACGCAGTAGGCGGAAAACTTCACCCGCTCGGCGATGGTGCCGGAAATGAGGGCCACGGTGATGATGGCG
Organism: Geobacteraceae bacterium; assembly: GCA_035490915.1. GTDB lineage: Bacteria > Desulfobacterota > Desulfuromonadia > Geobacterales > Geobacteraceae > JAMPXD01. Next base: position 5,405 of record DATJLB010000376.1, on the reverse strand, counting down.
AACATCGCCTGGTACATGGCAAAGACGTACTCGGGGATGGAGCCGGTCTCGGTGGCGACGTTCTGGAACAGGGCGTAGACGGGGGTACCGTCCTTGATGGTGATCAGGCCGTTCAGCATCACCTTGGAGAGATTGCCGAGGAGCCCGTGCCCGATGTCGGGGCCGAAGGCGAGGGAGTAGCCGATGACCGCCCACTGCACGCCGACGATCCCCATGGCGACGAAGGAGTGCATCATGGTGGAGAGGACGTTCTTGCTCCGGACCATGCCGCCGTAAAAGAAGGCCAGGCCGGGGGTCATGAGGAGGACCATGGCGGCGGAGACGAGCATCCAGGCAGTGTCGCCGGTGTTCATGACCGGGTCGACGTTCTTCGGAGCGGCGGCGGGGGCCGCAGGGGTTGCTGCAGTCGCGGCCGGTGCCGCAGGGGTGGCCGGCGCCGTCGCAGCGGGAGCGGCGGCCGGCGCCTTGGCCTCCTCGGCCAGCACGGCCATCGGAGCGAGGAGCGTGGCGATGACGAAGAGCAGGCCTGCCAGCGCAAGCCGTGCCCTGGCCCCACCGGCAAACAGAAAGCCGGCGGTCGATACGGGACCCGCTGGCTTACCGGCTCCCATAGCCTTGAAAACTGCGATACTTCCTTGTACCATCATGAACCTCCATTATCTGGTTGAGATTATTCTTTACAGCGTGGCTGTTAAAGTGCCTCGTCGTCCTTTTCTCCCGTCCTGATCCTGACCGCCCCGTCGAGCGGCAGGACGAAGATCTTCCCGTCCCCGATCCGGCCGGTCTTGGCGGCCGTCTCGATCGTTTCCACCACCTTCGCCACCAGGTCGTCGGCAACCGCGATCTCCAGCTTCACCTTCGGGATGAAGTCCACCACGTACTCGGCGCCGCGGTAGAGCTCGGTGTGCCCCTTCTGGCGCCCGAACCCCTTCACTTCGCTCACCGTAATACCCTCGATCCCGATACTGCTCAGCGCCTCCTTCACCTCGTCCAGCTTGAATGGTTTGATGATCGCTTCAATAAGCTTCATTGCTTACCTCCAACCTCCACTGTTGGTTTGGTTTACTCCGTTACTCCGGGCACAGCACAGAGCGTGCCGCTTTCACATTTAGCGCACAGATCGCCTCCGGCACGGCTTTTCCCGCCTCTCGACCGGCACCGGGTGCCTCTTTTTAAAGCATAATGCCGGGAAAAGCGGCAGACGAACCTTTCCTACCGTTCGGGCTTGTGGGGATAGTACCCCGCTCCCAGGGGAAGGTGGCGCAGGTTGAAATCGGGGTAAGCGGTGACTGACACTTCCCCCTGGTCGAGCCCCTCCAGCTCCAGGTCCTTCGGCACCCGGAGGCCGACGGCCTTGTCGAGCACCTTGAAGAAGACCCACGAGATGGCGAAGACGTATACAAAGTTGGTTGCAATGCCGAGGCACTGGGCGGCAAACTGTCCCCCGTCGCCGTAGAAGAGCCCGGTCACCGTTCCCTTGACCCCGTTGAAGCCGTCGCCGTACTTCCCGTCGGCGAAGAGCCCGAGCGCCAGAGCCCCCCAGGCGCCGTTGGTACCGTGCACCGAGATGGCGCCGACCGGGTCGTCCACCTTCAGTTTCCGCTCGACGAAGAAGATGCTGAAGCAGCAGAGGGTGCCGGCGACGATGCCGATCAGGACCGCGACCGGCGCGGTGACGAAGGCACAGGGGGCGGTGATGGCCACAAGTCCCGCCAGGAGCCCATTGGCGCTCAGGGAGATGTCGGGCTTGCCGTAGCGGACCCACATGTAGACCCAGGAGGAGAAGGCGCCGCCGGCGCTCGCCAGCATCGTGTTGGTAGCGATGACGGCTATCCTGAGGTCGGTCCCGGCAAGGGACGAGCCGGCGTTGAAGCCGAACCAGCCGAAGGCGAGGACGAAGCAGCCGACGATCGCCATCGGGATGTGGTGCCCCGGGATGGGATTGGGGGAGCCGTCCCGGTTGTACTTGCCGATTCGCGGCCCGAGCGCCTTGGCACCCACCAGGGCGATCACCCCGCCGGTCATGTGGACGACGGAAGAGCCGGCAAAATCGACGTGACCGTGGCCGAGCCCGAAGTTGGCGCCGAGGCTCGCGAGCCACCCGCCACCCCATACCCAGTTTGCGTAGAGGGGGTAGATGATGCCCGAGACGAAGAACCCGTACACGAAGAACGACTTCATGTTCCACCGCTCGGCCATGGCGCCGGTAGGTATCGTGGCGGTGGTGTCCATGAAGACCATCTGGAACAGGAAGAGGCAGAAGATGGAGGCGTCGTACACCTTCTCGCCGAGGAAGAAGCCGGTGGTGCCGAACAGGCCGAAATCCTTGCCGAACAGGTGAACGGTGTACTCGTGGCTGAGCGCCTTCGCTCCCCCGAGTGCGGCCACCCCGCCGACTCCTCCCATCTGCAGGGCAAAGCCGCAGATCCAGTAGCCGAGGAGGCCGAGTCCGTAGATCATGAAGTTCATCGCCATGGTGTGGCCGGCGTTCTTCGCCCGGGTGAAACCGGTCTCCGCCATGGCGAAGCCCGCCTGCATGAACATGACGAGGAACCCGCAGATCAGGGTCCAGACGATGTTGATGGAGATCCTGTTGTGCCCTGCCACGTCCGCCACCTTGGCGGCCAGCGGCTCGTTCGTGCCGAGCTTGTCCAGTTCCTCCCGGGAGGGAGCATTGGCCGACCCGCCGACGATGTCGCCGGCAACGCCGGTGTTGGCACCGGACGGGTCGTTCCTGTCGACCTGCGCCTGCGCAGGAACGGAGGCAGGCGCAACCGGAGGGGCCGGTTTTTCGTCGGAGAAGGCCGGTGCTGCAGTCAGCAGAGCAAGCAGCATCGCACACAGTATGCCGGCGTATTTTTTGTACAAGCTTTTCACGACTTACTCCTTTCTATCAGTACGGACAGGGCACCATTGACCCTTCCGCGGAAGATATTCACATTAAACAATAACAACTTTTGCTGCCGCAACAACCCCGCCCGCGTGCATTCCCATCAATCATGCACAAAAAAAAGGCGCCTCTCCCCCGTGAAGGGTGAAGAGGCGCCTTTGCCTGTTCCGCGTATGCAGCCGGCACACCTTTGTGCCGCGCCAAGTCTTTTACAATTATTTTATGTTTAATGCAAGAAGATCTGTCGACCGTCTATCTTCCGAGACTCGGACCGACCTGGATCACCGCGCCGCCGATCACTATGATGGCAAGCCCCGCCCAGGTCGACGCGGGGATCGTCTCCCGGAACACGAACCGGCCCGCCAGGACGCTCACCACCGCGAACACGGCGACGTAAACCCCCAGAAGCCTGGAGAAGTCCCATTTGACCGTATTTACCACCATGCCGTACCCCCCGAGCATCAGGAAACCGGCGATGATGAACCAGGCGATGCTGCAATGGAGCCCTTTTCTGATCACGGCGTCGCCCGCCACTTCCAATGTTGCTGCTGCTATAAAAACAACCCATGCTACTGCCGTCATTTCAGCTACCTTCCTTCGTAGTGTATCCCATGCTGAGTCTCATCATGCGACGTCTGCTCATGACAAAGCAAATACCACGCCAGGATCAACGAGCGGGGCCGCGGTGCATGATCAGGAGGAGAAGCAGAATGAAGACGACGACCATGACCCCGACGGCCAGCACGTACCAGAGCGCCTTCTTCCCGCTCTGCTTCCATGGGGCGGGCGCCTGGAGCCGGTCGCACCGGCCGGTCGGCTGCACATTGGCGGGATTATCCAGTTCCCCTTTCATCGCGGCAGCTGTCGGGTAGCGCTTCGACGGCTCGCGCTCCATGGCGTGGAGGATGATCTCCTCCACCTGGGGGGTGACATCCGGGTTCCGCTTGCGCGGGGCTATGGGATCGCCGGTAACGCGGGCGTTCATCACCACGAACAGGTTCTCGTTCTCCCCCGAGAACGGGGGCACGCCGACCACCATCTCGTAGAGCATGGCACCGAGGCTGTAGATGTCGGTCCGCTCGTCCCCCCGCTTCCCCCGCACCTGCTCGGGGGCCATGTAGTCGGGGGTCCCGACCGCCGGCGTAAAGCCGGTGAAGGTGATCCGCCTCCCCTCGGCGGCCTTGGCGATCCCGAAATCCATGATCCGGATCGTGCCGTCGTAGCAGATCATGATGTTCTGCGGCTTCAGGTCGCGATGGACGACGCCGTGCTCGTGCATGTAGGCGAGCGCGTCGCACATCCGGCTGGCAAGCCGGAGCGCGTCCTTTTCCGGCATAGGGCGGACGCTGTTCAGGAGATGGGACAGGGTGTAGCCGCGCAGGTACTCGGTCACGATGTAGGGGCGGCTCTTGTGCTCCACCGGAATGAAGCGGAGGATGCAGGGATGGTCGAGGCTCAGCCCGATCTCCTCCTCCCGCTCGAACCGGGAGAAAAAGCCGGGATCGCTCTCGAACTCCATGAAAGGCACCTTCAGCGCCACCGGTTCGTGGGTCGTCCGGTCGGTCGCCTTGAAGATGGTCGCCATCCCGCTCCTGCTGATGGTCTCCTCGATGAAGAACCGCTCGTCCAGGGTCTGCCCCGGGCGGAGCTCGTAGCCGGTGACGGCGGCCTGGACCGCCGGCTCGTGGTAGACCGGCAACCCCCGGTAGTACGACATCTTCTCGATGTCGTTCACCTGCACGACCTGGACGGAGAGGTTGTCGTCGGTGCCGCGATTCTCGGCGAGGGCCACCAACTGGCGGCAGGCCTGGGCCGGGGAAAGCCGGGTGACGATGTCGGCGATCTCCTTGTCGGCAACGTGCGTGTACAGGCCGTCGGAGCAGAGAACCACCCGGTCCCCCTTGGCCACCGTGGCGCTCTCCACGTCGACCCGGATCATCGGCTCATGGCCGACGCTCCGGGTAAGCACCGAACGGTGTTCGCTCGTCTTCGCGTCCTGCTCGGAGATCAGCCCGAACTTCTGCTGCATCCCGACGTAGGAATGGTCGGTGGAAAGCTGCCGGATCTCCCCCATGTGCACCAGGTAGACCCGCGAATCACCCACATTCCCCACCACCACCTCGTCGTTGCGGAAAACCGCGATACTGAGGGTGGTCGCCATGCGGAACCTGCCATGGTTCTCCATCCCCTTGTCGTAGACAGCCAGGTTCGCGGCGTTGAACATCTGGGTCAGGAGTTGCTGCGGGGTCTTCCCTTCCGTGGCCTCGCGGAAGGTCGCCAGAGCAGTTTCCACCGCCATGCGGCTCGCCACCTCGCCATGGTGCAGCCCCCCCACGCCATCGGCGAGCGCGACCACCGCGCCGCGGCTCCGTTTTTCCTCCAGGGTCTGCGGCTGCCAGGAGCCGACGAAATCCTCGTTGTTCTCGCGCACCGGGCCGGGCGATGAAAGTTCAGCGTAGGTCAGTTCCATGATCGCGGCACCATAGCATTATTTTTGCGGGATTGAAAGAGTGAT
>DATJLB010000375.1:0-8809 GCA_035490915.1 Geobacteraceae bacterium | reverse complement strand
CCCCCCATCTGCTCCAGGCTCTTGACGATCAGCGCCGCCCCCTTCTCTTCCTCCTGGATGGCACGGCTGAACTGCTTCACCCGGCTGAGGTTCTTCTCCGCCTCTCCCGTGATCAGGGTGCTCCCCGACGCCTGCTCGTCGGTCGCCGCCGCTATCTTCTGGACCATCAGGGAGGCTTCTGCGGCACTCTCCTCGATCCGGTGGAGCGTCTCGTCCGCCCGTTCCGAGATCCTCACCCCCTCGGCGACCTTCTCCTTCCCCAGGGTTACCGCCCTTTCCGCGGCGGTCGTCTCCTCCTGGATGTTCTTCACCAGTTCCTCGATCTCGCTCGTCGAAGCCGAGGTGCGCTGGGCAAGGGCGCGCACCTCTTCCGCGACGACGGCGAACGACTTGCCCTGCTCTCCCGCCTGGGCCGCGATGATGGAGGCGTTCAGGGAGAGGAGATTGGTCTGGGCCACTACGTCCTTGATGATATTCAAAAACTCGCCGACCCGCAGGGAGTGGAGGGCGAGGCGCTTGATCGCCTCGACGGAGCTGTCGCTGTTCTTTTCGATCTCCAGCATGGCGGCGATGGTGGCAGCCATCGCTTCCATCCCTTCCTGAGCCTGAAGGCGGACCTTGTCCGAGCATTCGGAGGTCCGGCGGGCATTGTCGCGCACATTGGTGATGGAGGTGCCGATCCGGTTGATGGAGTTGTAAGTCTGCTCGGTAGACGCGGTGAGCGCGCCGATGTTGCCGGAGGTCTCCTTGATGCTGCTGGCCATCTCCTCGATGGAGGAGGAGGTTTCCTGCATCGCGGACGAGTAGTCCTTGATGTTCCGGGCGATGGCATCGGTGGTGGCGCTCATCTCGGTGGAGATGGAGGCCCGCTCGTCGGTCCTGGCGGCGATCTCTTCGATCGCCTTGATCACGTCGTGGAAGAAGGCGTTCATGTTGTCGACCGCGCCGAGGGTTTCCTTCTCCTTGTCCAACTGCTGCTCGTTTCCTTCCACCGTCCTGCCGAACTCCATCGTCAGCCGGTCATGCCGGGCCGAAATGTCGGTTGCCAGCCGGGAGACGTTTCCCACCATCAGGTAGACCCTGTTCATCAGGGTGTCGTTGCACTCGATCAGCTGCTGCAGCTCGTCGCCGGCGCCGAGGGCGGCTTTGGCGGCTTCTTCCCCGGTGATCCTGGTGAGGCCGACCCACTGCCGCTCCACATAAAGCTTCAGCGCCTCCTTGATGATGTAGTAGCAGAAGGTTCCGACGATGAAGCCGGCGGTGAGGCAGCCGACCGCGTAGAGGGGGGAAAACGCCGCGGCGCCGAAGAAGAGCCACGAGTAGAAGGGAAAGATCGCCCCGATCAGCAGACCGAAACAGACCATGAAGATGTAGGTGCTGCGCAGCGACGAAAGGTAGGAGCGGAAGAACATGAAGCCCTCCGGAATCTTATTAAAGTATTCGAATTATTGATAGTTATTATCATGGAGCGGCAGGAGGTGTCAATGAAAGGATGATGCGGTCGGGGAGGCGCATGGCGAGAAATTGCTTGGCAACGGTAGCGGTCGCTGCGTATAATCCTGGCCGAAGAAAAAAGGAATGGTGATCCCCATGATCGTCAAAAGTGCCGAGTTCATCAAGAGCGCCACGAAGCCGAGTCACTACCCCGAGAGCGCCCTTCCGGAGATCGCCTTCGCCGGTCGCTCCAACGTGGGGAAATCCTCTCTCATCAACGTCCTGGTGAACCGGAAGAACCTGGTCCGCACCAGCTCCACCCCTGGCAGGACCCAGCTGATCAACTTCTTCGACGTCAACGGCAGGTTCACCCTGGTGGACCTGCCCGGGTACGGGTTTGCCAAGGTCCCGCTGGCGGTAAAGAAGGAGTGGGGGCCGATGATGGAAGCCTACCTTTCCCGGAGGGAGAACCTCAACGGGGTGGTGCTGATCTTCGACATCCGCCGCACCCCGGTCGCCGAGGACCGGCAGATGCTCCAGTGGTTCAAGGCCTACGACATCCCGGCGGTGCTGGTGATTACCAAGTGCGACAAGGTTTCCCGCAACGAACGGGCAAAACAGGCCGCCGTCATCGCCGGGGCGCTCGGGGTGCTGAAGGAGGATCTCTGCTTTTTCTCGGCCCTCAGCAAGGAGGGGAAGGATGAGGTATGGGAGAGGATCGAGCGGCTCCTCCTCCCCGAAAACGATGCCGAGTGACGTAGCGGCAAAGAGGGTTTATTCTGTTTGACTTTCCCCCTTCGCTCTGCTAGAACGTCATTCATAACCGAATATTTTTTTTCGCTCGGGTGCTCCCTTTCGGGAGATAATAGGGAAGAAGGTGCAAATCCTTCGCTGTCCCGCAACTGTGAACGGTGATGAAAGCCGCATCAAGCCACTGATGACCTCGGGAAGGCGCGGCGAGTAAGATGACCCGTCAGCCAGGAAACCTGCCCGAGCGAGAGGGCGAATTCCGAAAAATCGAATTCGCCCGGCTGCATGGAACCTCCGAGGGAGAGGTGCCGAGGCTCGAATTGCTCCATCAATTCAAAACCCCGCCTCTTCCGGAAGAGGCGGGGTTTATTTTATGGCTCATACGATCTTCGTTACTGGCGGCGCCCGAAGCGGCAAGAGCCGCCTCGCCGAGGGACTGGCGGCAGGCTACGGTGCCCCGCTCGGCTACATTGCAACCGGCCGGGCTGGTGACGCCGAGATGGCGGAGCGGATCGCCCGTCATCGTGCCCGGCGCGGTCCCGCCTGGCGGACCGTCGAGGAGCCTGAAGACATTGCCGGAGCAATCAGCGCGAACGAGGGGAGCTGCAATGCACTCCTGGTGGATTGCGTCACCCTCTGGCTCACCAACCTCCTTCTGAAATATGACGACGGCGCGCGGGCGCTGGAGGAGGTGGCGGCCCTGGTCCGGCTGCTCCCCGAGTTGCAGACACCGCTCATTCTCGTTTCGAACGAGGTCGGCATGGGGATCGTCCCGGAGAACGCCTTGGCCCGTGCCTTCCGCGACCTGGCGGGGGAGGCGAGCGAGATGCTCGCGCGGGCTGCGGACGAGGTGTACGTGATGTTCTCCGGGCTGCCCATGAAGCTGAAGGGCTAAAATCTTTTTAACGCAGAGGGCGCAGAGAAAACGCAGAGGAACCTAAGATATACCTAAAGCCAGTTATTATGCATTTACTCTGCGAGCCTCTGCGTCCTCTGCGGTTAGTGCTTTACCCGTTTTTTCCAAATACGACGCGAAGTTAATGGGAGTCATCCATGAACCTGCTTGAGGAAACCCTCGCGAAAATCCAGCCGGTGGACGCCGAGCTCCTGGTCAAGGCCCAGACGAAGCTGGACAACAAGACCAAGCCGCTCGGCTCCCTCGGACGACTGGAGGAGTTCGCCCGCCGGTTTGCCGCCATCACCGGCACCCTCACCCCCGACACGCGGAAGAAGATCATCTTCACCTTCGCCGGCGACCATGGGGTGGTGGAGGAGGGGATCTCCGCCTTTCCGAAGGAGGTGACCCCGCAGATGGTCCTCAACTTCCTCAGCGGGGGTGCCGGGGTCAACGTCCTCGCCCGGCACTGCGGCTCAGAGGTGCTGGTGGTGGACATCGGGGTGGACTACGACTTCGGGGCGGTGGACGGTCTCATCCGGAAGAAGGTCGCCCGGGGGACCCGCAATTTCACCAAAGGTCCTGCCATGACCCGGGACGAGGCGTTGGCCGCCGTCACGGTCGGCATCGAGCTGGCCTGTCAGGCCAAGTCCCAGGGGGTCGCCATGGTCGGCACCGGCGAGATGGGGATCGGCAACACCACCCCGTCGTCTGCAATCATCGCCGCCATCTCCGGGAAGAAAGTAGAGGAGGTGACTCACAGGGGAACCGGCATCTCGGACAGTGTGCTGGATCACAAGGTTCGCGTCATCGAGCGGGGGCTGGCGGTGAACAAGCCAGACCCGGCCGATCCCATCGATGTGCTGGCCAAGGTGGGAGGGCTGGAGATCGCCGGCATTGCCGGGCTCGTCCTCGGCTGTGCGGCCGGCCGGATACCGGTTGTGGTGGACGGCTTCATCTCCACTGCCGGCGCCCTGATCGCGTCGGAGCTTCATCCTAACGTCAAGGAGTATCTCTTCGCCTCCCACCGCTCGGTGGAGGTGGGGCACGGCTTCATGCTGGAGCGGATCGGCTGCGAGCCTATCCTCGACCTGGGCTTAAGGCTCGGCGAGGGGACAGGTGCGGCCCTGGCGATGGGGATCATCGAGGCCGGGGTTAAGGTGTTGAACGAGATGGCGACGTTCGACGAAGCGGGAGTATCCGAAGGGGAGTACTGACAGTTTTGAGTTAACAGTTTTGAGTTCATAGTTAAAGACAAAAACTCAAAACTTAAAACTCAAAACTCAAAACTCAAAACTTATTATGCGCCTTTACCTCATTGCCCTGCAGTTCCTGACCATCATCCCGCTTCCGTTCTCGGTGCGCTGCGAGGAGCGGGACCTTGGGCGGTCCATGGCCTTCTTCCCGCTCGTGGGGTTGACGCTGGGGGGGCTCCTGGTCGGGACGGATTTCATCCTGGGGCGCGTTTTCCCCTGGCAGGTGGCCGATCTCCTGCTGATAGTCCTCCTCACGGCGGTCACCGGGGCGCTCCACCTGGACGGCCTGGCCGACGTCTTCGACGGTCTGGCGGCCCGGGGTGGGCGGGAGCGGTTCCTGGCGGTGATGAAGGACTCCCGGACCGGGGCGGTCGGGGTGGTGGCGCTGGCGCTCGGACTTCTCCTGAAGTACGAGGTGCTCCTCCTTGTCCCTCCAGAGCTCAAACGGGAGGCACTTCTCTTCTTCCCGACGGTGGCGCGCTTCGCCCAGGTGCAGATGACCGTGGGGTCACGGCGGGCGCGGCAGGACGGCCTCGGCTCCGTTTTCGTCGGCGGGGCGGGGGGGCTCCAGTTCGCGCTCGCCGGCATTTTTACCATGGCCGTCGCCGTCGCTCTCCTGGGGGTGAAGGGGCTGTACGCCGTCCTCGTCCTCTACCTCGCCACCTGGGGGATGAAGTCCTGGTTCCACCGGCGGCTCGGTGGGGTCACCGGAGACGTGATCGGCTGCGTCAGCGAGCTGAACGAGATCGGCTGTTTGCTGATACTGCTGGCATTCTCTCACTAACATCGAAGCAGGGGCGCCTGCCCCATGGGACACATATGACATCTAAAACACGCATCTACCTGGTCCGCCACGGCGAGGTAGTGGGGGCCGGGACGGCACGCTACAACGGTCATGCCGACGTCTCCCTGACCGAACGAGGGAAGGCGCAGTACCACCAGATGAAGGAGCGCCTTGCGGATGCTGCCATAACCGCCTGCTATACGAGCGACCTGTTCCGTTGCGCCTGGGGGGCCGGGCTTCTCGGCGCTCACCTGGGGGTGGAGCCGGTCGTCGACCGCAATCTCCGGGAACTCGACATCGGGATATGGGAAGGGATGACGTGGGAGGAAATTCAAGCGCAGCACCCGGCCGAGTGGCGGGCGCGGCTGACAGACATCGTCAACTACCGGGTTCCGGAGGGTGAGAATCTCCACGACCTGCGGGGGCGCATCATGCCGGTCATCAAGGGGATCGTGGAGCGGCACCGGGGGGAGGAAGTCCTGGTGGTGGCCCACGGCGGGGCTAACCGGGTGATCCTTCTCGACGCCATCGGCGCGCCGCTCTCCTCCCTGTTCAACATCGAGCAGAGCTACGGCTGCCTGAACATCATCGACTACTATGCAGACGGGAAGGCGGTCGTGAAGCTGCTGAACGGCTGAACATCCGCCACAGAGACACCGAACGCGGAGTAAAGGCACACAACTCGAGCCTGAAAAGATTTTCTCTGTGCCCGCAGTGTCATGACAAAAGGTTCTCAAGATGAAATCGATCATCATCGCCGCACCTCACAGCAGCTCCGGCAAGACCACCGTCACACTCGGCCTGATGGAGTGCCTTAAACGGCGCGGCCTCAGGGTCGCCCCCTTCAAGGTGGGGCCGGACTTCATCGATCCAGGCTACCATCGCCTCGTCTGCGGCCGTCCTTCGGTCAACCTGGACAGCTGGATCTGTTCCACATCTTTTGTCCGGGAGACCTTCGCCCACCATGCCGCGGATGCCGACATCGCCGTGATCGAAGGGGTGATGGGGCTGTTCGACGGGGCGAGCGGCACCTCGGAACGGGGGAGCACCGCCCACATCGCGCGGATCACCGGGTCGCCGGTCATCCTCGTGATCGATGCCCGAAGCCAGGCGCGCAGCGCCGCGGCTCTGGTCAGGGGGTTCGCCGAGTTCGACCCGCGGGTCCGGGTCGCCGGGGTGATCTTCAACAACGTGGGGAGCGAGGGGCATGCCCGGGTCCTGCGAGAGGCGGTCGATTCCCTCGGCGGCGGAGTCGGGGCGCTCGGCTTCATTCCGCGGGACGGGCGGCTCCACATCCCGTCGCGGCATCTCGGGCTCATGACCGCCGAGGAAAACCCTTTGCCCGGGGAATTCCTCGACCACCTGGCGGAGGTGGTCCGGGAGCACGTGGACCTTGCGCTTCTCTGGGCGGCGGGGAAGCCGCAGCCGACCGACCAGCCCCTCCCCTTCGATGAGCAGTTGGCCGTCCTGCCGCATGGGAAGCCGGTCCGGATTGCTGTAGCGCGCGATGCCGCCTTCTGTTTCATGTACGAGGACAACCTGCGGCTTTTGCGGGACGCGGGGGCGAGGCTCGTCATGTTCTCCCCCCTCCTGGACCAACAGCTGCCGGAAGACGTCAGCGGGATCTACCTCCCCGGCGGTTACCCGGAGGCCTTCGCCGAGGCGCTGGGAGGGAACGTTGCCATGAAGGATGCCGTCAGGGACGCCATCGAGGCGGGGATGCCGGTCTACGCCGAATGCGGCGGCTTTATCTATCTCACCCGGGGGGTGGTGAGGGATGAGACTGATGGGGGAGCCGAGGCGGAGATGAGGGGAGACGGATTCGTCGGCATCCTCCCGGTGATCACCAGAATGCTCCCGCGACGCAAGGCACTCGGCTACCGGGAGGTGGAGCTGGCGGCCGACACCATCCTCGGCCCGGCCGGGACGGTCGCCCGCGGCCACGAGTTCCATTACTCGGAGATGGAGGAGATGCCGGCGGAGGTGGAGCGGTCCTACCTGGTCCGCAAGAACGGCACCGACCTCGGGACGGAGGGGTTCCGGTACAAAAACTGCCTCGCATCGTACATCCATCTCCATTTCGGGAGCAACCCGCTGCTGGCGGCGGCGTTCGTGGCGAGCTGCCGGAGATACAAAGACGGAAATGCAAATGGGACGCGGATCAAGGCGAAAAAATCGGATCACTCCAAACACGGAAACATCAAGAATAGCTTTGATTTAGGCCTGGTTTAATCCGAAGTTATCCGCTTTTTTCGATTTTTCCGCGTCCCATTGTTTTTGATTTTTTGTCAAGGAGATACCATGAAAACCCAGATCGAACAGGCCCGCGAGGGCATCCTTACGGACCAGATGATTACCGTGGCCGCAGCAGAGAACCTTTCGCCGGAGTACGTCCGCCGGATGGTGGCGGAGGGAAAGATCGTCATTCCCTGGAACCACGGCCGAAAACCCCGGGCGGTCGGGATCGGAAAGGGGCTTCGCACCAAGGTGAACGCCTCCATCGGCACCTCATCAGACATCATCGACTACGAAGCGGAAGTGGCTAAGGCGCGGGCCGCTGCCGAGGCGGGGACCGACACCCTGATGGAGCTCTCCGTCGGCGGCGACCTGGACCGGGTGCGGCGCGAGGTGATCGCGGCCGTCGACCTCCCGGTCGGGAATGTTCCCCTCTACCAGGCGTTCTGCGAGGCGGCGCGCAAGTACGGCGACCCGAACCGGCTGGACGAGGAGATGCTGTTCGACCTGATCGAACGGCAGTGTGCGGACGGGATGGCGTTCATGGCGGTCCACTGCGGCATCAACCTCTACACCATCGAGCGCCTGAAGCGCCAGGGGTACCGCTACGGCGGGCTCGTCTCCAAGGGGGGGGTCAGCATGGTCGCCTGGATGCTCGCCAACAACCGGGAAAACCCGCTCTACGAGAAGTTCGACCGGGTGGTGGCGATCCTGAAAAAATACGACACCGTCCTCTCCCTCGGAAACGGCTTGCGTGCCGGGGCGATCCACGACTCCAGCGACCGGGCGCAGATCCAGGAGCTCCTGATCAACTGCGAGCTGGCGGAGATCGGGCGGGAGATGGGGTGCCAGATGCTGGTGGAGGGGCCGGGGCACGTGCCGCTCGACGAGATCGAGGGGAACATCCAGCTCCAGAAGCGGATGAGCGGCGGCGCCCCCTATTACATGCTCGGCCCCATCGCCTGCGACGTGGCGCCCGGCTTCGACCACATCACCGCCGCCATCGGCGCGGCCCAGTCGTCCCGCTACGGCGCGGACCTCATCTGCTACATCACCCCGGCGGAGCACCTGGCACTCCCGAACGTGGAGGACGTCCGGCAGGGGGTGAAGGCGGCAAAGATCGCCGCCTACATCGGCGACATGAACAAGTACCCGGAAAAGGGGCGGGAGCGGGACCGGGAGATGTCGAAGGCGCGTCGCGACCTCGACTGGCAGCGGCAGTTCGAGCTCGCCCTCTACCCCGAGGACGCCCGGGCGATCCGCGCGAGCCGCACCCCCGAGGACGAGGCGACCTGCACCATGTGCGGCGATTTCTGCGCTTCGCGTGGCGCGGGGAAACTGTTTGCAGGGGACCTGCGGGGGGACAAAATCTAAGGGGAACGTGCCTTGACCTTGCAAAAAAATCACGTTCATAGAGTCAACTGCAATTGAGCAAAGCAAAACGAATGCGCCTAG
>DATJLB010000374.1:0-13831 GCA_035490915.1 Geobacteraceae bacterium | reverse complement strand
CCCGCGGGGAAAAGAGAAAAATGGGACGCGGGTAAGGGATATGTCCGCGACCGACCACGTAGGTACGGCTGCGGCTCCGACGCTCCCTAACAGGATGTTAGGCGCAAGCGAACGAGGGAGAGAGGCGTAGCAGCGCTACGTCGAGCTTCCGAGCAAGCGGCAACACCGCAGACCGGCCCCGCAGTAGTTTTTCAGCAGCCTGCTGATTGACGGGAGGCGATTTACTGCTAGCCTGTAACTCATTGTCTGCTCAACGCTCATCATGGAGGCGCTCGCCATGAAGCTACTCTTGATTCTCTGCTGTCTGTTTGTCGCAGCCACTGCCCATGCCGCCGACTCCGGATACCATATCATAAAGAGGCTGAAACTCGGTGGCGACACGGGATGGGACTACCTTACGGTGGACGGCACAGCCCGCCGTCTGTATGTATCCCGAAGCACCCATGTCACGGTTATCGACCTCACTACGGACACGATCCTCGGCGACATTCCCGGTACACAGGGAGTGCACGGCATCGCCCTGGCTCCCGAGCTTAACCGCGGCTTCACCAGCAACGGGAAAAGCGACACCTCGACAATTTTCGACCTGAAAACCCTCAAGGTTGTCGGAGAGGTAAAAACCGGACACAATCCGGACGCCATCGTCTATGACCCCGCCTCACGAAGAGTCTTCACGTTCAATGGCCGCAGCCATGACGCAACAGTCTTCGAAGCCGCCACAGGGAAGGTCGTGCAAACGATTCCCCTTGGCGGCAAGCCGGAATTTGCGACGGCTGACGGCAGAGGGACAGTGTACGTCAACATCGAGGACACGAGCGAGGTCGTTGCGATCGACAGCCTCGATGCCCGTAAACTGCGGAGGTTCTCTCTCAAGCCGTGCGAAGAGCCAACGGGGATGGGACTGGATGGGGATCGCGGACGGGTGTATTCCGGATGTCACAACAAGGTCATGACGGTGCTGGATACGAAGTCGGGCAAGGTCATCGCTTCCGTGGCCATTGGCGGGAATGTTGACGGGAACAGCTTCGATGCGGGGACGGGGCTTGCCTTCAGTTCCAACGGCGACGGCACCCTGACCGTTGTCTGTGAAACATCGCCGGGGAGATTCGAGGTCGTGGAAACGGTCTCGACCCAGCCCGGGGCGCGCACGATGGCACTCGACCCGACAACCCATGTCATCTACCTCCCCACCGCGCAGTTTGCCCCCCCAAAAGCGCCGTCGCAGGCGGGTTCAAAGCCGCGCCCGGAGATGATAAAAGACAGTTTCGAGATCCTGGTGATCGGGAAGTAGATTCAGACCCGCGCCGCTCTCTCCGACGCGACTCTTCAGTACGCCAGTTCGAAGGCGTTCCTGATATGCTCGATCTCGGGCACTGCGTGGGCTCTCAGCAATATGGCAATCACGTCGAAGCGGGCGGCGGACTCCTGCAGCCGGTTCTTCGCCAGCCAGGTGAGAGCCGCCTTGGAGATCTGGCGCTGTTTGAAGGTTGTGACGGATGCCTGCGGCGGACCGAACGACAGCGTGCTGCGGGTCTTCACCTCGACGAAGACGAAGGTCCTGCCGTCCCGGGCAACGATGTCCACCTCCCCGGCCTTGCAGCGGAAGTTCCGTTCGACGATAGTGAACTTCTTCCCCTTCAGGTAGGCGACGGCAATCTCCTCCCCACGCGTCCCAAGGGTCAGATTGCCGGAACCCGCCTCTCCGCTCACTCCTCACCCCTCACATGCTCTTTTACCCCCCGGAAGGTCTTCCGATGGATCTCGCACGGGCCGAGCCGGGCAATGGCGGCCATGTGGGACGCACAGCCGTAACCCTTGTGCTCGGCAAGGCCGTAGCCGGGGAAACGGCTGTCAAGGTCGGTCATCAGCCGGTCCCGCGTCACCTTGGCGATGATGGAGGCGGCGGCGATGGAGAGGCTGGCGCCGTCCCCCTGCTTGATGGTCCGCTGGCGGATCGGGAGCGGGACCGTGGAGATTCCGTCAACGAGGAGCATGTCGGGAGAAGGAGCAAGCTGCAGGACCGCGTCTTTCATCGCGGCGAGGGTCGCCTGGAGGATGTTGACCCGGTCGATGAGGAGGTGATTGCCGTAGCCGACGCCGACCGCCAGCGCTTCCGTCACGATGACGTCGAAAAGCTCCTCCCTCCTGGCGGGAGAGAGCTTCTTCGAATCGTCGACCCCCGGCACGTCGAGACCGTGCGGGAGAATGACGGCAGCGGCCACCACGGGGCCGGCCAGCGCCCCCCGGCCCGCCTCATCGATCCCCGCCACCCGGTCGTATCCCTGGCGTCGGGCCATCTCCTCGAACTCCCTCATGGTCGGCTTGGATGCCTCGCCGAACAGGTCCACGATGCCACTCCTTCTATCACAAATTACAGAGTTTCTTACTACGTCTCAAAATCAGATTGCCGCGCTTCGCTCGCAATGACTAAAAAGCCGAATCACTGTCTTTGCGCCGAGGGAACGACGAAGCAATCTCGATTGTTGATAGAGCCGCAGCAGATACAAAAAAGCCCCGGCAGACCGGGGCTTTCTCCATGCTACATGGCAACGTATTTCTTTTCCTTGATCCGCGAAGCCTTGCCACGCAGCTTCCGCAGGTAGTAGAGCTTGGCGCGCCGCACGTGGCCACGGGTCACGACCTCGATCGCTTCCAGCGACGGCGAGTGGAGCGGGAATACCCTTTCGACGCCCACGCCGTTGGAGATCTTGCGTACCGTGAAGGACTCGCGGATACCGCCGTTCTGGCGGCTGATCACGACCCCCTGGAAGGCCTGGAGACGGCTCTTGTCACCCTCCACGATCTTCACCTGGACCTTGACGGTGTCACCCGGCTTGAACGGGACGATGTTCTTCTTCATCTGCTCAATTTCGATAGTATCGATCTTATTCATGTCTTTCTTCCTCCCTTATTTCCAGCTAAAAAGCTTGTATTCACCATTCACTTTTCACCATTCACCGACGTACACCAAGCAATCGATCGAGGACGATGGCCGCCGCCGACCTGACCGACAGGTGATTGTAGTCACCGGGTCCTCTGATCGGCTCCAGCACAAGGTCTGCCCGGGCAAAAACCTCCTCCGTCAGTCCCCACCCCGTTCCGAACAGCAGGAGATAGGATTGGGCAGGTTCCTTGAGCTGCTGCGCCAGCTCCGCGCTGGAGATGCTGTTCGGACGTCCCAGCGCCCCGGTCACCACCAGCTTGACCGGCCGGCCGAACTCCTCTTCCAGATCTGCCAAGGCATCATCCAGCGTTGGCAGGACCCGCATCAGTTCCAGTGCGGCCCGTCGTTTGGGGTTGTAGGTCGCCCCCCATCCTTCCCGCCAATGGCGGCCGATCCGTTCCGCCAGCTCCCGCTGCTCGGCGACCGGCGTCACCACGTAGTAGCGGAACAGACCGAAGGTCTTTGCCGCTCGCGCGATATCGTGGATATCCAGATTGGTAACGGCCGTGGCTACCACCTGGCGGTTCTTGTCGTAAACCGGGTAGTGGAGAAGAGCGATGCTCACGTTTGCCCCGGTTTGTGCCCCATCCGTCATGACCTGCCCGCCTCCTCCAACTCCTGCAGGCACTTCCGGTCCGACTCGCTCAGGCAGGCGGAAGCGAGTAGATCGGGGCGCTTCTCCCAGGTCCGCTGCAGGGCCAGACGGCGCCGCCAGCGGGCAATCTCCTGGTGGTTCCCCGACAGAAGAACCTCCGGCACCGCACGGCCGCGGAACTCGGCAGGTCTCGTGTACTGGGGATACTCCAAAAGCCCATCGGAAAAGGAATCCCCGGCCGCCGAGTCCTCGCTTCCCAGGACGCCGGGGATCAGCCGGGAGACGGCATCCACGATGACCATCGCCGCGATCTCCCCGCCGGTCAGGACGAAGTCCCCCAGGGAAATCTCGTCGTCCACGAACAGTTCCCTGACCCGTTCATCCACCCCTTCGTAACGGCCGCAGACGATCACCAGCTCCTTCTCTCGTGCCAGTTCTCCGGCGAGAGCCTGGTTGAACGGCCTTCCCTGCGGGGTGGTCAGGATCACCCGGGCCGCCGGGCGCTCCTCTTTTACCTTCTCGATACACGCCGCCAGCGGCTCGACCTTCATCACCATGCCGGCCCCACCCCCGTATGGGTAGTCATCCGCGGTCCTGTGCCGGTCTACGGCATAATCACGGATGTTGTGGAGGCGGATGTCGATCAGGCCGTCCTCCACGGCACGCTTGATGATGCTCTCCGTCAAAGGGCCGTCGAACATCGCGGGGAAAAGCGTCAGGATATCGAATTTCATAGATCGAAGAGCCCTTCGGGAGGGGAGACCGTCATGACCCCGTCATCCAGATTGACCTCCAGGACGACCTCTTCCAGGGCAGGGATGAGATACTCCCGCTCCTTCCCCTGGACCACGTAGACATCGTTGCTCCCCGTGGCAATGATCTCGGTCAGGGTACCGAGCACCTCGCCCTGCTCCGTCACCACCCGCAACCCCACGAGATCGCGCCAGTAGTACTCCCCTTCGGGGAGGTCGGGGAGTTGCTCCTGCTCCACGTACAGTTCACGCCCTACGAGGTGGAGCACCTGGTTTACATTGTCGTACTTTTTCAGCGTGAGCAGGAACTTCTTCCCGTGGTGCGCAGTTGCAGCCACCTCAAAGGTTTCCATCTCACCGTTTGGTGCTTTGAGAATTACCGAATCGAGCCCTGCAATGCTCGATAAGTCGCCGGAGAAGAGGAATACCCGCAGCTGCCCCCTTACTCCATGGGTCGCCACGACCTTCCCCAGCAGGACCAGCTCGCTCTCCTGAGGCATTACTCGACGATCTTCAGGACGGCCTTCTTGTTATCCTTGGTGGAAACAGCGTTGAGCAGGGTCCGGATGGCCTTGGCGGTCCGCCCTTCCTTGCCAATGATCCTCCCCATGTCCTCTTTCGCCACGGTCAGCTTGATGACGGTGGTGTCTTCTTCCATTTCCTCGGTTGCCCTAACCTGGGTGGGATCATCAACGAGAGCCTTGGCGATGGTTTCTACGAGCTGTTTCATGTCGGTATCCTCTGTAGATGTGGAATGTCCGGCGGACCGGGGAAAAACAGAAAGTTACGCAGCCTTTGAAACAAACTTCGCCCAGATACCAGCTTTCTTGAGGAGTTGCTTGACAGTGTCGGTAGGCTGAACGCCCTGCGCGAGCCAGCCAAGGGCCTTCTCCTCCTCCAGTTTGACAGCGGCAGGGTTCTGGTTAGGGTCATACGTCCCGACGTTCTCGATAAAACGGCCATCCCTCTTGCAGCGCTCGTCGGCGATCACGATTTGGTAAAAGGGCTTCTTTTTCGCGCCGGCGCGAGCCAGTCTCATTTTTACAGCCATGGTTTCCTCCTGGTGTTATCACGGCCCGCAGGCCGTTGCTATGAAGTCTATACCTTGTAAGGGCAAACCTTGTGTTTGCCCTAAGAAGTTTTTGCCTATCGGGCGTGAGATTTCGCTCAGATCGTCGCCGGCCCGCAGAAGCTTCGCTTCGAGGACACGGCGAGATGGGCGGAAGACCGCGCCCGCCCCCTAAAAAGGGAACATTCCTTTTCCCATGCCCTTCATGAGCCCCTTCGGGCCGAGTTTCTGGAGCTGCTTCATCATCCGTTGCGCCTCGGAGAACCGCTTCAGGAGCTGGTTCACTTCCTGCACCGTGGTCCCGCTCCCCTTGGCGATCCGCAGGCGTCTGCTGCCGTTGATGATGGTGTGGTCCGCCCGCTCCTTGGGGGTCATGGAGCTGATGATCGCCTCGATCCGCTTCATCTCCTTCTCGGAGGGCTGGGCACCCTGCATCTGCTTCATCATCTTGCCCATGCCGGGGATCATCCCCATGATCGATTCGAGCGACCCCATCTTCTTGATCTGCTGGAGCTGGCCTCGGAAATCCTCCAGGTCGAACTGGCTTTTTTTCAGCTTCTGCTGGAGCTTGGCCGCCTCTTTCTCGTCGAAGACCGCCTGCGCCTTTTCGACGAGAGTCAGCACATCTCCCATGCCAAGAATGCGCGACACCAGGCGATCCGCATGGAACACCTCCAAGGCATCCAGCTTTTCGCCGAGCCCCACGAACTTGACCGGCTTGCCGGTAACCGCCTTGATGGAGAGGGCCGCTCCCCCCTTGGCATCACCATCCAGCTTGGTCAGCACAACGCCGGTGATGTCGAGCCGTTCGTTGAACCCGCCGGCGACGTTGACCGCCTCCTGGCCGGTCATGGCATCCGCAACGAAAAGGATCTCGCGGGGAGTCACAGTCTCCTTGATCCGCACCAGCTCGTTCATCAGGAAGTCGTCGATCTGGTGACGACCCGCCGTGTCGAACAGCACCGTGTCAAAGCCGGACAGCGTCGCATACCTGAGCGCGTCGCGACAGATATCGACCGGGTCCTGGTCCGCCCACGAATCGAAGACCTCGACGGAGAGTTGCCGCCCGAGGGTCTTCAGCTGCTCGATGGCCGCCGGCCGGTAGATGTCGGCAGGCACCAGGAGCGGCCTTCGGCGCTGCCCCCGGAGAAACCGGGCAAGTTTGCCACTGGTGGTGGTTTTTCCCGACCCCTGGAGGCCAACCATCATGATGGCAACCGGGGGTTTTGCAGCGAGGTCGAGACTGTTGTCCTCCCCGCCCCCCATCAGGGCAACCAGCTCGTCATGGACGATCCGGATCACCTGCTGCCCGGGAGAGAGGCTCTGGAGCACCTGGGAGCCGATCGCCCGCTCCCGGACCTTTTCTATGAAGTCCTTGACAACCCTGAAGTTGACGTCCGCCTCGAGGAGGACCAGTCGAACTTCGCGCAAGGCGTCCTTGACATTCTCCTCGGTCATTACCCCCTGGCCGCGGAGCTTCTTGAACACCAGATCAAGCTTGTCGGAAAGGCTGTCTAACATTAAACTCTTGTGTATTTTCGCTCTATTAGCGGGATGGCTCGCTGCACCGAAAAAAGAGCGCAACTGTCCCACTTGTAAAGGATTGAATATAGAGGAGGGCACCACTTTTTGTCAAGACAAAAAACGAAGCTTTTCTGTTGCCCTCGCCCACAGCTTTTAGTACAGTGCAGCACATCAGCCGCACAGGAAAAGGATTGACGTCATGCCAGAGAAAACCATCGGCCTCATAGCTGCCATGCCTGAGGAGATCCTCCCCTTCATCAGGCGCATAGGGCCGGTCAAACGGGAAAAGCTCGCCGGTTTCACCATCTACCAGTTCCACGCGGGCAACAAGAATGTGTGCCTCATCGAATCGGGAATAGGCATTACCAGGGCCGCCCAAGCAACACGGGTAGTGATCGACACAGCGGCGCCTGACGTGCTCCTGAATTTCGGCTTCGGTGGAGCGATCCTGCCAGGGCCGACCGTCGGAGACGTAGTGGTGGCGGAACAAGTCCTGCTCTTCAAGGAGCGGCTCTTTGCCCATCAGGGCGGGCTCGCCATGAATTTGACCGGCGAGCTGGCAGCGGCCATCGAGAATAAGTGTCAGGGAAGCGGGTTCCACATCCTCCATGGAGCCTTCATCACTACGGGGGAGATCGTCGGCAAGAGGATGCTCGCAGGATACCTTCCGGCTGGAACGACCAACCCGCTGGTGGAGATGGAGACCTCCGGCATAGCTCGGGTGGCCCATGAGCGGCAGGTGCCGCTGGTGGCCTTAAGAGCAATCAGCGACGATGCTGACGAAGAGCTCGGCTTTTCGATCACTGATTTCACCGACCGGAAGATGCGCGTCAGTATCGGGAAAGTGCTCTGGGCGTTGCTCAGAAAGCCGCGGCTGCTCCCGCAGCTTATCCGCCTTGGGAGAAACTCCCGGTGTGCGGGGGAAAACCTGGCGGAGGCTGTCCTGGCGGCACTCGAAGGATTTTCATAGCCCCGAGGCGCTTTTAAGACTTCCGGCGGGTCCTATACATTCCCCGCCGCCGACCAGGGGTAGTCCCGGAGATGCTCGGCCAGCTCCTCCCGCGTACAACGGTTAGCACGGCGGACGATACCAACCATGACGATGGCAACGGGGAGGATAAAGATGAAAAGGCCGGAAAGCGCCAGCAACCGTTCGCCGATCAGAAAAGTGATGATGAGGTTGAAGGCAATCACCGACAGGTAGAGCACCGGGCCAAGAAGAGCTCGAAAGGGGACGTTCGCAGCGCCGACCGGTTTTTCCCTTTTTCGACTTGCGCGTGCATCGATCAGCTGGAGTGCAAGGACCATGAAAAAACTCACGGCCCACCAGCCGAGATAATTGGAGAGGGGGACCCCGAAGTGCACCCCCGCCTCCCGGTAGCCGTAAATCTGCCCAAGAAACCAGCGTCTGCCCTGCAAGGCGACCGGATCGATGACGATGTCGAGGAAAACCTGGAACAGGGAGCCGAGGAAGAGGACCGAGAGGGACCTCCGAATGGAGCGTGTTTCCAGGGTGACGAAATTCCAGCGCCACGCCTTGACAGGAGAAACCACAAGCAGCGCCGTTGCGTAGCTGCAGTAGGCAAGGAAGACGTAGGAGAGGGAATCGAAGAAGGGAACGCCGGCAATCCAGAGCTCCCGGTCCCGCGTGGCGTCGAGGTAGTAGTACCAGCCGTAGGGGAAACCGGTGTTGATGGAGCAGACCTCCGAGGCAAACGAGATCAGGTAGCCGACCACGGTGAACCAGAGCGTGGTGCGCCAACCGACATGGAGCAGAGCCGCCGCCAGGTAAACTACCAGGAAGGCGAACACATACGGGCGCATGATGACGGTGCCGACTGCTATCTGAAGAACATGATCCATTGATGTGCCTCAACTACAAATGGCGCGTTCCACGCGCCATTCGTTTTTTCAGTATTCATTAGGAACGTGGATTTTTCGTTCTGGCAAGGCTGTCGAGTGGATGCGGCGCAGGCATAGCAGCGCTACGGCGAGCACGCAGCAACGAAGACTTACGCAGGCAGGGCGGACAATTTGCACTGCAAATTGGACAGCGAAGGCTGCCCCGCAGGGCGAGGCCGCCAGACCGAGTCAAAAGCCGCGTTCCTTTAAAAAAGCGTTCCTATGATGCTTCCCAGGACAGATATCGGCCCACTATCCCCCAACCCCTCCATCGCTTTCTCGGTCTTCTTCAGGGTGGCGGTGGCATCACGGTACAGCTTATCCTCATTGACCAGCCTGCCGATGGTTCCTTGCCCCTCGTTGATCTTCCGGGCAACTTCCTTGATGTTGTGGGATGCGTCGCGCACTTCGTTGTAGAGTGACTCATCGTTCACGAGTTTACCCATGGTCCCCTCGCCCTTGTTGATCTTGCCGGCAATCTCCTTGACATCTTTCATCCCATCGTTGAGGTTGGCAAGAGCGCTTCTGGCATCGGCATAGAGGGCATCGTCGTTCACCAGCTTGCCGATCGTCCCCTCACCCCTCTCTATCTTGCCGGTTATGGTCTTGAGACTTGCGGTGGTATCGGCGGCGTTACGGTAGAGCGTCCGGTCATTCAGGAGCATGGCAAGGGAACCGTCCCCACGATCAAACTTGGCGGTTATGCTGTCGATGTTCCTGATGGTGTCCTGGAGGGGGCGCCTGTTTTCGTCGAGAATCGCCGAGATTTTCCCGAGCACCTCATTCTGGTTCTTGTTCAGATCATTGATGAACACCTTGGCATCCTTCACCACCTCGCTTACGTTGTCGACGATGATATCGATGTTGGCCACGTCTTTCCCCTTGACCGTGCTTCCCGGAGGAAGGAGCGGCGCCTCGGGAGAGCCGAACGAGAGTCCGAGAAACTGCCCCCCCAAGAGGTTGGTGAGACGCAGGCTGGCAACGGTGTCGGTCTTGATGATCGTCCCCGGCTTCACCTCAAAATCGATCCGGATCCTGCCATCGATTATGGTAATCTTTTCGATCTTTCCCACATCAACGCCGGCAAGACGAACCGGATCCCCTACCTTCAATCCCGTAATACTGGTCAGATAGGTATTGTAGGGGCTTTTTTGCTCAAAGGGGTTCCACTTTTCTCCCACTTCCAGCATCACGCCAAAAATGAACAACCCCACAAGAAAGAAAAATCCGACCTTTTTTTCGAGCGCGACAGCCATATCAAGAATGCCTCCTTTACGGCATTATCGGCCCGCGGCACCAAGTGCAACGCGCGGACCGAACAGGATTACATGAGAACCCTGGTCAGAAAATAGTCCGCTACCAGAATCAGCATAAAAGAAAGAACTACCGATCGGGTCGTGGAACGGCCGATCCCTCTGGCGCCCCCGCTGGTCTTGAACCCCACGTAGCACGCCACCAATGCTATGATGCCACCAAACACAAATGACTTGATCAGGCCGTTGCCGACCTCCTTCAGCTTCAGGGCATCTGTCAGACTGTCGTAATAGGTGGAATAGGAAACGAAAATCTTCGGATGGAGATTACTTATGATGGCTCCTCCGACTATCCCGATGCAGTCGGAGTAGATGACCAGTGCCGGCACACAGATCAGGCAGGCGATCAGCCGCGGCATCGCAAGGTAACGAACAGGGTTGATATCGAGGGTCTTCAGGGCATCGATCTCCTCATAGACCGTCATTACTCCCAGTTCAGCGGCCATTGCCGAACCGGCCCGCCCCGCCACGAGAAAGCTGGTCATGACCGGTCCCAACTCGCGCACCATGGAATGACCAACGATCGCACCGATGATATTCTGACCGCCATACTTCTGCAACTCCACCCCTGTCTGCAACGCCAGGACCATCCCGACGAAGAATGCCATCACCGAGGCAACGGGGAGAGTTTCATAGCCGATGATGGCCATCTGAACAAAGATACTCTGGAGGTTGCGGGGGACCTCTCGGAAAAAGTAGACTGTCTGGCCGAGGAGGATCAGCATTTCGCCGAGGATCTCGTCAAAGACAAGCAGTCTGCCCCCCATCCTTTCAAGGAAACCCTTCACGGTGTACTCCCTGCTTTCATACCGGCAACAACGGCGGGACTGCCTTCCGCTTCCCCCCAATGGAAACCGAAGGGAAGCCACAAAAAGCTCAGGTTTTTTTCGCCTCCGTCGTTACGGTAGCGGGCGAGTCCCTTGAGCAGCTTGAAATCGGCAGTCCTTTTCTCGGAACGATAAGACACCACGGGGAAGAACTCATAGGCGATGCTGTCGCCCCTTTTTTCATGCCAGTATAGATTCCAGAGGAGGGAAACTGCGGAATCCCCCTTGTCGTCCCATCTCTGCTGGTAGAGCCGCCAGAAGGGAGCCCAACTCCGCTCGATGCCGTCCCGGTCCAGAATCGACTCAACCGGGGCAATCAGAGACAAGGACTTGATCCCCCGGGTGTCGCGATTATAGACGAAGAGCGGCCAGAACGCCTTCCGACGCCTCTCCGTCCCATCCTTTGGCCAACTCTCACGATTGTCCGAATAGAGGAAATAGAGAAGCCTGGTGCGTTCCTGGCGAAACGCCTCCGTATCCATCTCTTCATGCTTTACGAGCGGCCACATATACCAGCTTTTGCGGCTTTCCTTCCGCTCATCCCGCGAGTAAAAGGGAAGATAGCTGTTCAAGGTCCGCTTCTCTCCTTGAATAGTCCGTACAAAAGGCCAGAAATAGTCCCACTCCTCCTGCTTCCCGTCTGCTTCCGTCTTGTGGCCGAAAAAAGGCCACAGATAGTAGTGGGCGGTGCTCTTAGGCGAATCGGTCGCCGCATAGAACGGAATCATGTACAGTTTGCTGGTCGGGTTATCCGTATCGAGGCCACTCTCTTCCTGCATGTAGAAAGGCCAGAGGACAAACCGCTTGCGGTACACCCCTTCCTTTGCTGACTGGCCGTAGAGCGGCCAGACCTGAAACCCCTGTTCCTTCTCCCCGGACGTGGTGGAAAAAATCGGCCAGAGGTAATTTCGGGTGGTTGTTCCCCGCTTGACAGTTCTGCCGTAGAGAGGAAACATGACGTAGTGATACTCGTCCCGCCAGAAGCGCTCATAGATATCGCCGTAGAAGGGGAAGACAGAGGTGTACGAACCGTATTTTTCAGATTGTCCACTGATGTAAAAAGGGAAAAACATGGTCCCCTTTTGCTTGTTTTCCTCTTCGCTCTTGCGGTACGTGTTATTCTGGTACAGTTGCAAAAACTGAAACGTTGAAACATCGGAGGAATTCTCCGACGATGCGAGCGGATAGAGATACTCCGTCACATGCCACGTTTTCTCCTCGTCGGAAGTATCGTAAAACAGCGGTCGAACTGCAAGGTCTCGGGCCTCTTTCTGGTGCTGGAGCTTGAACAGCGGCCCCAGCAGAGAAAGGTTGCTGTATTTGTCCGCAGGGCTCTCCCGATAATCTATCAGCGGCCAGAGGGTGAAAATGGTTCCCTCTTCCTCCTTCTTGGTCCCTTCGTCTGCAGACAGGGGGGCAACCACAGAAATCACCAGCAGCAAGGTCATCACAAAGAAAGCTTTTGTTCCAGCCATAAAGCCCCGAAAATACCGAACAAGGAAAAATGCAGCTGACGATATTATCCCCTTGATTGAGCCATAGTCAATCAAAAACATACCATACCCCTGTGTCGAACCGCCAAAAAGAAAGGCCCGCACGTGAATGCAGGCCTTTAACAAAGAGCTGAAGAGTTTGTAAGTTATGAGCTGTCACCTCGAAGCAGAGACCTGCTCGCAATTTGCAGTCGATGAACAGGACTGCACGACACCGCCGGATCAGTACCTCTGATCGGCGTAATCAACCCACCCTCCGGCAAGGACGAGGGCTTTGTCAAAGGGAGAAACCTCAAAAGAGAAGGTTTCTTCCTTACCTCCCCCCTTCACCGTCACCGTCTGCCGCTCCATGTCGACGTCGATCGTCGCATCCGGGCACTCCGCGTACCTGAAGAGGGTGTCGATCTTCTCCTCGGGGAGCTCGATCGCCGCCATTCCGCAGTTGAACATGTTCTGGCGGAAGATCCGGGCAAACGACTCGGCAATGACCGTCGTGATGGCGTTGACCTCGAACACCCAGGGGGCATGCTCCCGGGAGGAACCGCAGCCAAAATTGGCACGCGACACGATGACCCTGCTCGCCTTCGTCTTGTCCCCCTTGGGGTCGAAGCCGGGAAGTTTCAGGTCTTCCAGCAGGTACGGCTTCAGGTCTTCCTTGGTTATTTCCGTCAGGTACTTGGCCGGGATGATCTCGTCGGTGTTGATGTCCGAACGGTCAAGAAAAAGCACAGGGCCGCCGAAAGTTTTCATATATGGTCTCCTTATGGAAAAGAAATTGAGATCGACTATCACCAGAAGCGCGGTATTTTCGCAAGGGCAAGGCTGCCGAGGAAATCACGCGGGGCCGGTACCATGCGGGCATAAATAGCGCCACGCCGCACAAGTGAGTACGATGACGTACGCACTCCCCTTGCGGAAAAGCCTGGCTTCGTTACAGGTATTTTCGCGGATCGGCCATCTTCCCCTCGATCGCCGTCGCTGCACTGGTCGCAGGAGACATGAGGTGGACCATCCCCCCTTTTCCCATCCGTCCCATGAAATTCCGGTTCGTCGTGGAAGCGCAGACCTCCCCCTCCGCCAGCACACCGTTACTCATCCCGAGACAGGCGCCACAGGTCGGGTTGGTGACACAGAAGCCGGCTTCCAGGAAGACGTCGATCAACCCTTCCCGCATGGCATCCTGGTAAATTTTGGGAGTAGCAGGGGAGAGGATGGCGCGTACCGTCGGGGCAATTTTCTTCCCTTTCAGTATGTGGGCCGCCACCCGCAGATCCTCCAGCCGACCGTTGGTACAGGAGCCGAGGTAGACCTGATCCACAGGCGTCCCGGCCATCTCCGTCACGGGCTTGACCAGGTCGGGCTTGTACCCGTAGGTAACGACCGGCTCGAGGCCGGAGACGTCGATATCGACC
>DATJLB010000373.1:0-8139 GCA_035490915.1 Geobacteraceae bacterium | reverse complement strand
TCGTCTCAAGAGCGCCGCACGCTTACTTCGCGCGGTCTCTCCGATTGGCCGCTATCACGTTTATGATAACCAAGACGACAAAAATCAGGAACACGGAAACATACACGATCTTCCTGGTGTAGATTCCCATGACGAACATGTAGATCTCGGGAATGACGGGGCATATGGCCGCGATAACGGCGAACATCAAGCCGTAATCCTCGAGAATCACGTAGCACGTGTAGACATGCAGAATGATGTACGCGATGAACTCGAACCGTACGAATTTTCTCAGGTGCGGATGCTGCCGTCTGTCGGCGGGAATGCTGGCATTGTTATTCATAGCTGACTCCTTCCGTATGAATTTCAAGTGGCAGTCATTGTGTCAACGAAGAGTATCTTCGCGGTGGATCTTTTGGACACTAGTTCCCTGAAACCTCCACGCGGTTGCGACCCTGCTCCTTTGCCCGGTAGAGGGCCTCGTCCGCCGCCTTGACGATGGAGTCGGCGTCCCATCCCTTTTTCCCGCCGCTCGCTGCTACCCCGATGCTGATGGTGACCGGTATCATCCCCTCGGAGGTGTCGATGTCGCTGCTCCCGACGCGTAACCGGAGTCTCTCCGCAAACGAGACGGCGCACTCCCCGCAGCATCCCGGGAGGATGACCAGGAACTCCTCCCCCCCGTAACGCCCGACGTAATCGTAGGAACGCGCCAGGGTTTGCATCATGCCGGCGGCCGAACGGAGCACGGCGTCGCCCGCCAGGTGACCATAGGAGTCGTTTACTTCCTTGAAATGGTCAAGGTCGGCCATGATGACGCTGACGCATTGCTTATCCCGCTCGGCTCTGGCCAACTCCTGATTCAGGATGCCGAGGATCTCCTCGTGGTTCAAGAGGCCGGTGAGGGAGTCGCGGGCCGCCTTGACCCTGAAGGTATCGCGGGCCGCCATCAGCTCACTCTGGAGCTCGATGATGCGCCTTCCGGCGCGCAGCCGCAACCGCAGCTCATTGTGTTTGAACGGTTTGGTGATGTAATCGTCCGCGCCCGCTTCCATGCCGGTAACGAGGTCTTCGTCGCGCTGCTGGGACGTCAACAGCAGTATGTAGGTATAGGGTTCCGGCTTCATTTCCCGGACTTTCCGGCACACGGCTATCCCGTCCATCTCCGGCATCATCCAGTCGAGTATGGCGAGTCGCGGGGCATCGTCGGATTGCAGGATCTGCAGGGCAGCCCCGCCGTCCTCCGCGACGACGACATCGTACCCCCACATGGCCAGTTTTTCTTCCAGGAGGCGTCGAAAACTCGGATCGTCTTCCGCTACCAGTATCCTCATGCTCTTTTTCCTCGCTTGTCGTGGTGGTCCCGGCTTGTGCCTCATCCGAACCGGTACACGCACTTTCCGCGTTCATACAGCTCTATCGGACCGTCTTCGGAGACTTTTATCACCTTGCCGAACAACGATGCAGCGGTTGCCGCCGTTGTCCGGCCGCCACCGGTCACCAGGTCGGGTGTCGTGCAGGTATTGATGATGATTCCCGTGTCGACCAGCTTTCCGTCCCTGTTGAACACCGTCATCCCGTCCGAGGAGAGGAAGCTTATCAACTCTCCCGAGTGTTTCAGGTCGGAGATCGCCTTCTGTCGGTGGAAGCTGACGATCAATTGGCTGAGGACATTTTTGCCGCCGACCGCCCCTTTTTTCAGGTCTCCGGAAGTGAGAACATCATCGCCGGTTACGAGGACAATCGTCCCGAGCCTGAGCTTCGACAGGGAATAGACGGTCGTGATCAGCGCTTCCGTTTCCTTGGTGTCCAGGTGTCCCGACAGAAAAACCCGGTAGATGTCGGGATCGAACAGCCTCCAGGCTCCTTTTCTCCAGACAAGAATCGTATCCGGGCAGGTGAGCACCTCCAGCTCGGAGGTTGCGGTTATATTGGCCGCGAAGGCCCCCTCGCCTGATTTTTCGAGCAGGGAAAGGGTGTCGCGGTGGCTGAGACGGTCGACGGCGTCCCGGTTCCCGTAGTTCATGAATTTTATCATGCCGGTTGCCTGGAGGTTGATGCTGCAGGTGTAGAACGTCCCCAGGCCGTTGACCAGCCGGTATGCCAGCGGGTTTTTGAAGAAGTTTGCCGAGACGCCTATGCCGGGGTTGAAATCATACCTTAGGCAGTCCGACATGCTGCACGCCACCTGGAATTTTTCGAGCTGGGTGCGGTAGACGATGAAGCCGCTCGTGGCGGGGGTCCCCTCGTACCTCTGGAATGACAGGCTTCTCAGTATCTGCAGCAGTTTTTGTATCGACCAGAAGGCGCGATGCCGATTGAAGCGCAGATGACTGTATATGGCGACATCCATGAGCGAAGCGAGAAGGGCCGTCCGGAAGTATACGATGCCGCCATCCTTCTTGCCGTTGGCGAACAGGATGTGAAAGGCGTGCGCTAGTTCTTGGGCGACCCTCCGTTCGGTCTGCGTGAACGGCAGTTCGCTTCTCTGCAGGACGAAATGGTAGCCGGTCGGTTCCGCTGCGATTTTCCCGACCAGCAGGTGATCGCCGGTTTCGGGTTCGAGCCGCGCACCTCCCCTGACAAGCGTAAAGGTTGCCCCGCCGAAAAAGGCCTCTATGGTATTTCTGATCGATTCGGAAATCCACTCGGACATGGTGACGTTCTCCGGATGCCCGCAATCAGGCGGCGGCGCGGCCTAACGTAAAATAAAACGTCGCCCCCTCGCCTGGTTTCCCCTCGGCCCACACCCGCCCGCCGTGGCGCCGGACGATCCGCTCTGCCGTGGCGATGCCGACGCCGATTCCGGCGAATTCCTCCGTGCCGGGCAGGTGCTGGAAAGGTTTGAACAGCTTGTCCGCATGCGCCATATCGAAACCGGCGCCATTATCGCGCACGAAATAGACCTGCTTTCCTTCGGCCTCGGTTTCCCCGAATTCGATGACGGCTTCCTCGCGCCTGGCGGTGTGCTTCCAGGCATTGCCCAAGAGGTTGCCCAGGACGATTTCCAGCATGCCCCCGTCACCGTTTGCCCTGATCCCTTCGGCGACCCGGAACGTGACCCGTCGTTGGGGCTCCGTCAGCCGGAGCTTCTCAGCCGCCTTCCCGGCGATTGCGCTCAGATCGACCGTTTCCCGGTGGATCTCCCCTTTCGTCGGCCTGAAGTAATCATGCATGACGCCGATAAGCTGTCCCAGGTGCCTGGTTTTCTCGTATATGCGATGGGTATACGAGCTGCATTCCTCGTTCTGCTTGCTGCAATACAGTTCCTGGATCAACTTGGCGTTTTCACCGATCGACAAGATGGATTTGAGCAGGTTGTTGGCAACGGTATAGCTGAATGACTCCAGGTCCCTGTTGGCGGCCTCCAGGTTGGAGGCGTGGGCGGCCAGTTCGTTCTGCAGCTCGATCATACGCCTTCCGGCGTTGAGACGGACCCTCAGCTCGTTCGTCTTGAGCGGCTTGGTGATGTAATCGTCCGCGCCCGCCTCCATGCCGGTGACGAGGTCGTCGTCCTTGCGCTTTGATGTGAGGAGGATGACGTACGTATAGGGCTCTCGCTGCTCTTGCCTGATTTTCCGGCATACGTCCACGCCGGCCATGCCCGGCATTACCCAGTCGAGGATGGCAAGGCGCGGCGCGTCTTCTCCGTGGAGGGCCTGCCAGGCCGCGTTGCCGTCATTGGCAGTGACCACCTCGTATCCCCAGTTCACCAGCATCTCTTCCAGGAGGTGACGAAACGCAGGATCATCTTCCGCGATCAGGATTTTCATGGTCCATTCCTCCGATACGTGAAGTCGGGCGTTGTTTTACGCAAGAGTGAAATAGAAGGTCGCTCCCTTTCCCGGTTCCCCTTCGGCCCAGACCCGCCCGCCGTGGCGCCTGATGATCCTCTCCACCGTGGCGAGGCCGATGCCGAACCCCTTGTATTCCTGGGCGCCGGCGAGGCGCTGGAAGGGAATGAAGAGTTTGTCCGCGTCCGCCGCGGCGAAGCCGGGCCCGTTGTCCCGGACATAACAGGCCGGCTTCCCCCCGACCTCCGCCTGTCCGAACTCGATGACCGCCTCATCCCGCATGCCGGTGTACTTCCAGGCGTTGCCGAGGAGGTTGTCCAGAACCAGCCGGAGCAGCTCCGCGTCCCCATCGACCGCAATGCCTTCGGCAACCTTGAAGGTGCACCGGCGTTCCGGCGCGCTGAGCTGCAAATCCGCAGCCGCTACCTGCGCCATTGCGGAGAGGTCGACCCTTTTCCGGCGCGGCTCGACGTGGGCCAGGCGGGAGAAATTGAGCAGGGCGTCGATGAGCCGGTTCATCTGCATGGTGCCGTCATAGGCATCCTGAAGGAACTCCGTGCACCGCTCGTCGAGTTTCTCCCCGCACATCTCCCGGATTGCCTGGCAGTAGCCGTTGACCACGGTCAACGGCTTGCGCAGGTCGTGGGCGACCGAGTAGTTGAACGCCTCCAGCTCCCGGTTGGCCCCTTCCAACTCGGCGGCCCGCGCCGCCAGTTCGGTGTTCAACCGCTCGATCTCCTCCTCCGCCAGCTTGCGGTCGGTGATGTCTTTTACCAGGCCGAGCCTGTACCGATCACCGTTAAAATTGACGAGTTCCGCGGAAAAAAGGCCGGTAAAGATCTGACCGCTCTTTCCCCTGAATCTGACCTCAATATTTTCAATAGATCCCTGTTCTTCCAGTGTTTGCAGCACTCTGGCCTGTAAGGACGGATCTTCCCAGAGATTGAGATCCTGAGCTGTCCGGCCGATTACCTCGTCGCGACGGTATCCCAACAATCGCAAAGCCGTTTCGTTGACATCGATGTACCTTCCATTTTCCAACGAGGAGATGCCAATCAGCGCCGGGGCGGCGTTAAAAATCTTGGCGAACTTCCTTTCCGATTTCTGGACCGCTTCCTCGGCTTCCTTGCGGTCGGTGATGTCGCTGGCGGCTCCGAACCATTCAACGATCCCGCCATCGGCATCCAGCAGCGGAATCGCACGCGACAACGTCCATCCCAAACTGCCGTCGGCTCGCAAGACTCGATGTTCCAGTTCAAAAAGGCTCTTCGTACGGATGGCTTCCTGGATGACGGCAGTGACGTGCGGCTGATCGTCCGGATGGATGTATTTCTGAAGCCAGGTCGTGCTCGGGCTTTCCGTGCTGGTCAGAAATTTCTGGCTGGAGAGCTGTCGCATCTCGCTCCAGTCCGGACTCATCCGGTATAACACCTCCGAACTGGCCGACACTAGAGCGCGAAATCGCTCCTCGCCAACCTTGACATCCTCTTCTGCCCGCACGCGGTCGGTGATATCGAACGCCACACCGCCGATGTAAACCGGCCGGCCATCGGGACCCGGAACAGGGAACTTGCTGACAATGTGATGGTGCTCGATCCCGTTGGTATGGCGCAGGATCTCGGTTGTCCGCAGGCTCCCCCCTTCGGCCAGCACGCGCTCATCGTGCTCACGGAACTGTCGTGCCGTTTTCGGCGGCAGGAATTCTTCGTCGCTCTTGCCTGAAAATTCGGAAAAAGGAATGGAGAAGATGCGCTCGGTTTCCGTGTTGGCGTACACATACCGGCCGTGCAGGTCCTTCATCCAGGCTGCGGCGGGGAGGTGAAGCATGAAGGAGGCAAAGCGCTGCTCGCTCTCCCGCAGCGCCACGATGTCGTGCTTGCGCTGGATGGCGTACCGGATCGAGCGGTCCAACAGACTGCCGGTGATCTCGCCTTTGACCAGATAGTCCTGGATGTCCATCTGCAGCGCTTTCAGCGCTGCGTCTTTGTCATCGATGACGGTAAGTACGACAATCGGCGTCAGTTGTGCCTGATTCCGCACAGCCAGCGCGGTTTCCAGCCCCTGGCTGTCCGGGAGCCCGAGATCGACCAGGACGATATCGAAATCCCGGCTCCGAAGGAGGCTAAGTCCGTCCGCCAGGTACTGAACGTGCTGCACGGAGAACTGCTGACTCCCCGGTTCCGGCAGCATTTCCCTGATCATCCCTGCTTCCGCGAGGTCGTCCTCGATCAGCAGGATTTCAATCGGCGCGTTTTGCATCTCCTCACCTCGGCGGCAATCTTACGATGCTGAACCAGAAATCTTCGATCCCTTTACGGGGAAGACGTCGAAGATGCCGCGCCCCATGATCTCTTCGCGCTTCGTCATCGTGGCGCGCAGGTATGCCGTGTTTATCTCCACGATCCGTAAGGTACGGTCCAGCACGAGGCACGGGTCCGGTACCGCCTCGAACAGGACCCGGAAATCCGGCTCCGGGACGGATGGTTCGCTTGGTGGTTCCTTCATAGGCAGCCGCGTAGGTGCTCGCTTCATGTCAAGGTGGCCCCTGCTGTAGGTGTGTCGGCGGCCTGCTCCGAGGCTTCGTTTCGTGGGGTGGCACCACGCTGGATAACCGACTATGGTGTAATGACTATGGTGTAATGAATTGTACCACTCGTTGGAGGGGGGGCAATGCGGGACATAAAAATATTCACACGTGTGCCGATACTCACCCTTCAGGCATACGTCGCTCCCTTATCCGGTTCACCGGGCTATGAAGCCCGCGAACCGATGAGGCTTCTGATCGTTTCAATCAATTTCTTGAAGTCTACCGGTTTGGAGAAATAGGCGTCCATGCCCGCGGCAAGGCATTGCTCTTCATCTCTCAGGAGAGCATAGGCCGTGACGGCAACGATGGGTATGTGTCCGCCACGCATCCTCTCCTTTTCCCGTATGGCGCGGGTTGCCTCGAAGCCGTCCATGCGCGGCATCTGCACATCCATGAGCACAAGGTCGTAGTTCCCCTGTTCCCACATCTCGACTCCCTGTACACCGTCCTCGGCGAGGTCGACTTCGAAACCGGCCCGCTGAAGCATTACCGCAAAGACCTTACTGATGACGGCGTCGTCGTCAACGACAAGAATTCGCATCATTTTTCACCTTCGGTCCGCTCAGCCGTTTCGGGATACTGTGCGGTCCCGCTCTCCCCAAGGGGAACGGTGAAGATGAAACCGCATCCCACACCCTCATTACAGTCAAACGTCATTGTCCCTCCCATCCGCTCCACGATCTCCTTGCTGATCGCCAGCCCGAGCCCGATGCCGCCGTATTTGCGGGTATGGGATTCGTCCACCTGGCTGAAGGAGCGAAACACCAGGTGTTTCTTGTCGTCGGGAATGCCGATGCCGGTGTCCGTCACCGTGAAGGCAAACTCCCGTCTGCCGGAAGCCGCGATCGTTCCTTGTGCGACCGTTACCTCCACTTTCCCGCGTTCGGTGAACTTGACGGCGTTCCCCACCAGGTTCGTGAGAACCTGGCACAGCCGCAGACTGTCCCCGACTACTCTTTCCGGAAGATCTTCCGCCATCGAGAGGATGAGATTGAGCCCCTTGTGCCGGGCCTCGGAGTTGAAGATGTTCATCACGCTTTCCACGCACGCGCGCAGGACAAACGGCTCTTCTTCCAGGGAGAGCATACCCGCCTCGATCTTCGTCATTTCGAGGATGTCGTTGAGGATGCGGACGAGGGATTCGGCCGATTTGTGGGCGGTTGCGATGAAATCACGCTGCTCCTCTTCGAGGGGGCCGCCAAGCGTGATCTCGAGCATGCCGAGGATACCGGCCATCGGGGTGCGCAACTCGTGGCTCATGTTGGCGAGGAACTGGCTCTTGGCACGGTTGGCCGCCTCGGCGGCGCTCGCCGCTTTCCGGATCTCCTGCCCCGCTCGATAGTGCTCAATAGCTATGCTGGCAAGGTGCGTCGCAATATCTGCGAGTTGCTTTTCCGCAGGGGCGGGGCTTCGCACCTTGCGGTAATACATGGCGAACGAGCCGAGCACGCGGCCGGAGGGGGAGAGGATCGGGGTCGACCAGCATGCGCGAAGCCCGTAGGGGGCGATCAGGTCCCGGTAACCTTCCCAGAGGGGGTCATGGAGGATATCGGTGACGATGACCGGCTCACGCCGGAACATGGCGGTGCCGCATGAGCCGGCACGAGGGCCGATGGGGGCGCCATCGATGGCTTTGATGTAAGCCTCTGGCAGGCTTGGAGCCGCGCCATGGCGCACATGAACGCCATCTTCGTCCAGAAGAAGAATGCTTCCCATGATGCCTTGGGAACCGGATTCCAGAAATCTTACGAGGGCGTCAAGCGTATCCTCCTGAGGCGC
>DATJLB010000372.1:0-5307 GCA_035490915.1 Geobacteraceae bacterium | reverse complement strand
TGAAAGCGAACACGATCGTGGCGTAGAGAGCGGCCACGGCAACGGCAATGCCGGTCTCGGCAACAAGGTTGTTCCAGCGCTGGGGGATGAGCTGCGCCCCCTGCTCATAGCGGGTCGGCTGGGCGAGCATCCCGCCGAAATTGTTCATCCAGAACCCTTTTCCCGCCA
The DNA here is from genome assembly GCA_035490915.1 of Geobacteraceae bacterium. Classification (GTDB taxonomy): domain Bacteria; phylum Desulfobacterota; class Desulfuromonadia; order Geobacterales; family Geobacteraceae; genus JAMPXD01. Next base: position 5,139 of record DATJLB010000372.1, on the reverse strand, counting down.
CCTCGACGCCGATGAGGCCGAGAAGCAGGACGGGCAGCGCCACCACTCCGTAAAGGTAGCGGGTGAAAGCCGTGCTCTTCCGCACCTCCTCGTCGAGGAAAAGGTCGAGCCCGCGAGCGGCGAGCACTCCGAGCCCGAGAACCGGAAGGAACATGATCATCTTCGGGACGCGGAAGCGGTTGATCCCCGGGAAATGGTCGAAGAGAAAATTATAGACGAAGGTGTACTTCCCCATGGAGAAGACGATCCCGCCGGCCACGGCAGCCACAGCGATCCAGGTGTATCTGTCGCGCCGGAAGATGAGCGGCAGCGGCAGGAGGAGCCAGGGAAGAAGCCCCATGTAATCGGTGGTCTGGGTGAAGTTCATCCTTCCCCAGTAAAAGGAGCGGATGTTTTCCGGGTTCGCGCCGGCCTCCTGACGGGAAAAGCCGAAGAAGCCAGGAATGATGAACGTGCCGATCTCCTCGGGCGGCAGGGACCACGACATCGCCTCTTCACGGTCGAGCCCCCCCCTGGTCCGGGCCGGCGCCCCGTTCCCGCCGCTGCTCGCAACTACGTTAGCGCCGCTGTTGGCGCCGCGGTTGGTATCCTTGGACCAGTCGGAAAGGGGAGCGAGGGAGATCGCCACCGTGGAGAGGAAAAAGAACATGGTCGCGAGATTGAGGCCGATCAGCCGGGAGATCTCCCGCCCCGCCTGCCGTTCCCGCCGGATGATGCCGACTGACCGCATGATGCCGTACACGCCGATCCCGAGGCAGGTGTAGTAGGCGATCTGCCAGTGGATGTTGAAGAACTGGATCGCCAGGAAGAAGCCGGTGGCCAGGAACCAGATCAGCCGCCGGGTCTGGAACCCCTTCTCGAAGAAGTAGAAGGCCCACGGGGCAAAGGAGATGGTGGCGATCTTCATGACGTGGCCGGCGTTGATGAGCGAGGCGTTCTCCGGAGCCACGGCGAAGATGAGCCCGCCGAGAAACGCGGCCAGGCGGCTGGCGCCGATCAGGCGGCAATAGAGGTAGGTGCCGGCTGCTCCGAACCAGAGATGCACGACGATGAACCACGCCACGCTCGTCGGTGGCGGGATCAGATGGTAGATGACGTTGCGGAAGCCGAGGAACTGCAGCGAATTCGTCCCTCCTCCCACCGACGTACCGCTGTTGGAGAACATGTCCCAGCCGGCGCTGGAGATGCTGACCCTGAAGCAGGCCCAAATCTTCTGCTTCGCGACGTCCAGCACATACCAGTAGTACTCGTTGGTGATATCCGGGGCGCGGATTATCTTCACAGTGAAGAGAATCTTCGCAAAGACAAGGATCAACAGCGCCAGGAGCGCCCCAAGAAAGAGCAGGTTCTTTTTTCGTTCCGTCATAAAACCCTCTGTTTCCATCAGCCGTGTGTGGTAGTCACCGTTCGTTGTAAAAATCGTGCAGCAGTTTCGCATAGTCTCGCCAGGCGAAGTTGTCGAGGAGGAACCGGCGGCCGGCCGCGGCTGCGCTCGTGCGCAGCCCCGCATCCAGCAGGAGGCCGCCGCACTTCTCCGCCATCTCTTCCCACTCTTCAGGGGCGCAGAGGAGCCCATGGAGTTCCGGCGCGACATACTCGGGGATCTGTCCCACCCGGTCGGCCACGACCGGCACGCCGGCGCGCAGGAGTTCGGTGAGCTTCGCCGGACATTTGGCCCGGTTGACGAGGGTATCGGCGAAAGGGTAGACGGCCGCGTCCCCAGCCGCCAGGTAGTCGGGAAGCTCGGCAGGCTCCACCCAGCCGGCAAGGACCACGGCCTCCCGGAAGCCCTGCTCCCGGGAAGCGGCGATGAGCTGGTCCTCTTCGCCATGCCGCCCCTTACCCACAACGAGGAAGCGCACGCCGGGCACCCGGCGGTAAACACCGGCGAACACCCGGTGGAGCTTCTCCTGGGGAAATTCGAAGAAGCGGGTGTAGAGCAGGAGCACCGGCGTGTTTGCGGGAATGCCGAGCTTCTCCCGTACTCGCCCCCCGTCCCCCGGCGGCCGGTCGTCCACGCAGTTGGGGAGGTAGAGCACCCGCTGGCGGGGGAACACGCCGAGGACGAGGTCTTCGAGCGTCCGGCTCGCCACGCTCACCCCCCGCACCCGCCGTATCAGCCACTGCTCCTGGAAGGCGTAAAGATGCTTCTCCGCAGCGGAGTAACCGTGCAGCTCGTTCATCCCCCCCCGACCCTCCCAGTCGTCGGTGTCGAGGAAAAGCGGCGGCATGCGGACGCCGAGGCGATCACAAAGGAGCTGCAGCATTGCCGCCAGGCCGGCGTACCCCTTCGGCTTGAAAAGATGGACGAGGTCCGGTTTTTCGGCAAGCGCTGCGCGCAGAAGCCGCCAGGTCAGGAACGGCGTGGCGAGCGCCCTGTTCCTCGGGCCGAGGACGACGTTCCTGATCGTCACCCCGCACACGACCTCCGTCTTCCCCGAGTCCTCCGGGTTGGTGTACGGGGGGGCGACGATCACCACCTCGTGGCCGAGGCTGTGCAGCTCCGCCGCCAGCGGGACCATGCGGGCAATCACCGTCCCTTTGGGGCGGATGCCGAAGGGGGCGAGGAAGACGATCTTCATCGGCGGCAGACCTCCTCGTACAGTTCCCGGTACTCATCGGCGCGTGAGGTGATGCTGAACCGCTCCCGCATCGTCCTGTATGCGGCACCCCCCATCTGCGCCCTCAGTCCGGGGTTTTCCAGGAGCTCATCGATCCGCGTCGCAAGGGCGTCGATGTCCCCGGCTTTCACGAGAAAGCCGGTAACCCCGTCATCGATCACTTCCCGCATCCCTTCGAGATCGTGGGCAACGACCGGCACGCCGCACGACATCGCCTCCACCAGCGCCATCCCGAACGACTCGGTCCATGACGGGTGAACCACCACGGAAGCATGGGCGAAAACCTGGTGCACGTCGGCGGTAGGGCCGGGGAAGAATACCCGTTCCGCCACCCCCTGCTTCTCCGCATACTGTTTCAGACCGCGCACGTACCTGCGCGCCGAAAGGCCGGTCGTCCCGTAAAGCCAGAGCTCGGCCTCCCTGTTCCGCAGCCGGGCGAAAGCCCGCAGCAGCAGGTCCTGCCCCTTGTTCCGGTTGATGCTCCCGACCATCACGACCCGTTTTCCGACCCCGTCGTGCCGGATGGGAGGACTGTCTGAAAAGCGCAAGCCGTTGACGATCGTCCGCCGACGCTTGGCCGGCACCCCGGCAAAATGGGCGGCACAGGCAGCGGAGCAGAAAACGACTGCATCCGCGGAACTGATCGCCTTCCGGAGCACCCAGCCGATGCGGCGCGGCAGCTCGTGGAGGTGAAAGACCACCCTGGCGCCGAGCAGGCGGCCGAAGAGCACCGACCAGGCCAGCTTGACGCTGTGGACGTGGATAACGTCGAAGTGTTTCGCGCGGGCCAGGAGTACCCCGTTCATCAGAAAACGCTTGGCCCGCCAGAAAAAAGGGGTCCGTCCTCCGAGCGTGATGACCGGAATCCCGCCACCCCGCAGCTCCTGCGCATACACGCCGTCGTAAGCGAAGAGCAGGGTCGGTTCCACGCCGACGGTTGCAGCGCACCCGACGAAATTGGCAACCACCGCCGGGACGCCGCTACGGCGCGAGTCATGCACCATATATAGGACCTTTATGGGAGCCGCCATGCGCCCTCTTCTCCTAACCGTTCCGCAGGTTGCGCACCAGATAATTCAGCACATACCCGCTCCCCACGCCGCTTTTCCTGAGGAGCTTCGGGAAATAGACCACCTTCGGCGACAGGTGCCCCTGCTGAACCGCCTTCTTGCAGAAGGTGAGCCACCGCTCGACCAGGACGCGGGAGAAAGCCGGTTCCGGGTAGATGCGCGCCCGGTCGTTCGCGTCCTTCAGCCGGCAGAGCCATTCCTCGGCCTTGGGGAAAAGATCGTCGATGCCGCCACAGACGCAGGTCGAGACGGCCTGGTGGATCGCGAACTCCTCCGGCGAAGGGTCGATCCCCATCTTCCGCAAGAGCGCGAGCCGCACCTTCCCGGCCGTCTCCCGCTGCCCGGCAGAGGCGCGCTGGGTTATCTGGGCGGGATGGACCCGGTAGTGGAGGAGCACCTCGTCGAGGTTCGCCAGCTCGCACTGCTCGGCGACCCTCGCCCACAGCTCGTAATCCTCGGCGTTCTTGTAGGCCGGGTCGTAGCGCAATCCGGATCTGTCGAACAGCTCCCGCCGCAGCATGACGGTCGGATGGCCGAGCATGGAATCGAACAGAAGCCCGCACCGGATGCCGTCCGGTTCGGTTTCCCAGCGCACGACCTTCTCCCTCCCAGCGCCGAACTTCCTGAACCAGGCGCCGCAGGCGCCGACGCCGGGGTGCGCATCCAGGAACGCCGCCTGGCGGGCGATGCGCTCAGGCAGGCTGATGTCGTCCTGGTCCATGCGGCAGACGAACTCCCCGCCGGCCAGATCAAGCCCCCGGTTCAGGGTGGCGATCAGCCCGACGTTCGCCTCGTTGCGCACAAGCCGGATGCGGGGGTCCCGGTACGCGCCGACCACCTCCACGCTCCGGTCGGTCGAGCCGTCGTCCACGATCAGGAGCTCGAAGTCCGTGAACGTCTGGCCGAGGATGCTCTCGATCGCCTCGCGCAGATGCTCTTCCCCGTTGTAGACCGGCATGAGCACGGTGACCCGGGGAGATGTGCCCGCGGCGCCCATCACAGCTGCAGCCATCCTTCCGGGATGAGGTCGGCGGTATTCTTATCGTCCCGGGCGAACCATTGTCGCGGCGCGATGACGATCTTTTCCGGATGGTCCGAAAGCCATGCCCCCCACCAGCTGAATGAGCTGTTGGCGATGATATGGTGCCGGCAAAGGCTCATCAGCCGCAGGTCTTCATACCCTTTCCCCGCCCCGTTGTGATCGACGCAGGTCATGGGGACGTCAAGTCGCAGGTTTTCCTTCACCCACGCCGGCTCGTCGGAAAAGACGAAAAAATGCGGCTCGCGGAGCCGTGCGGTCATCGCCGCGATCGCCTTTTCGTAATACTCCTGGGAGTTGCTCACGTGATGCCGGCTCGCCCCGCCGGCAACGTAATCGCCCCGGCGGACGTGGAGCGACACCGCCTCGACCTCCCGGATGCGCTCGGCGAACTCCCGGTTGACGGAGT
>DATJLB010000371.1:0-4438 GCA_035490915.1 Geobacteraceae bacterium | reverse complement strand
CCAGTCCCGACGACATTGATCACGCAATAGCCATTCTGTGATAGCAGGAGGTTCAAGAAATCGGCCGTTTCAAAATCATCTTCAACAATGAGAATTCTAGCAACATTCATGGATCCCCCGGATTATCAGGCACTGACCCTATGGCAGTATCACAATGCGTGCCAAAACGTGACACCCGTATTTCAAGAGGTTAGCATTATTAGAAAGATGCGATTATGTAAAAAAAGTTTACCGCCAGGAGGGCGCCTACACACAGATTATTGATGGGTGGGCAGATGGAGGGATGGAAAATAAGTTGACGTGGGAAACAAAGTTGACACCTTTTATGAAAAGGGAACCCCTACTCACATACTGGCTGGTACTACACGAAGACCCCCGGTTTGGGCAAACGCCGGAGGTCTCGATACAGCATTCGTTCGTGCCGCAGGCATTACCCCTTCAGCTTTTTCAGGAGAAGGTCGTTCACCACTGACGGATTAGCCTTTCCCTTGCTGGCGCGCATCACCTGGCCGACAAAAAAGCCGAACACCTTCTCTTTGCCTCCGCGGTACTCTTCTACCTGACCGGCGTTGGCCCCCATGATCTCGTCGATGATCCGCTCGATCTCGCCGGTATCGGAAACCTGGACGAGCCCCTTTTCCTCGACAATGGCTGCCGGCTCCTTGCCGGTCTTGTACATCTCGTCGAACACGGTCTTGGCAATTTTGCCGGAGATCGTTCCCTTGTCGATCAGCTGCAGGAGCGCAGCCAGGAGCTGTGGAGTCACCGGAGACTCCGCTATGCCTTTCCCGTCTTCGTTGAGCGCCCGGGTCACCTCCCCCATCACCCAGTTTGCAACGCTCTTCGGTTGGGGGAAGAGGGCCGTGCACGCCTCGAAGTACTCAGCGAGTTCCCGGCTCGCCGTCAGGACCTCGGCGTCGTACTCGGGGAGTCCGAGCTCCGCCAGGTAACGGGCCCGCTTCGCCTCCGGGAGCTCGGGGAGGCAAAGCCGCGCGTCCTCCACCCAGTCGGCGGAGATCATCAGCGGCACCAGGTCGGGATCGGGGAAGTAGCGGTAGTCGTGGGCCTCCTCCTTCCCCCGCATGGAGCGGGTGGTGCCGCTATTCGGGTCAAACAGCCGGGTTTCCTGGACGATCCTGCCGCCGTCCTCGATCACCTCGATCTGTCGCTCGATCTCGTACTCGATCGCCTGCTTGACGAAGCGGAACGAGTTAACGTTCTTGGTTTCGGTGCGGGTCCCGAACGTGTCTGAGCCGACCGGCATGACCGAGACGTTGGCGTCACAGCGGAAGCTCCCTTCCTCCATGTTGCCGTCGCAGATGCCGAGGTAGACCACGATCTGGTGGAGTTTCTTGAGGTACGCCACCGCCTCGTCGGCGCTCCGGATGTCAGGCTCGGAGACGATCTCCAGAAGAGGGGTGCAGGCCCTGTTGAGGTCGACCCCCGACCCCTGACCGAGCCCCGGCACGTCGCCGTGGACGAGCTTTCCGGCGTCCTCCTCCATGTGGATGCGGGTGATACCGATCTTCTTGGTCCCCCACTCCCCCTGGATGTCGAGGTGGCCGCTCGAACAGATGGGGAGTTCGAACTGGCTGATCTGGTACCCCTTGGGAAGGTCGGGGTAGAAGTAGTTCTTCCGGGCGAACACGCTCCGCTGGGCGATGGTGCAGTTGGTGGCAAGGCCGGCCCGGATGGCGTACTCCACCACCTTCTTGTTGAGGACGGGGAGCGCTCCCGGAAGGCCGAGGCAGACCGGGCAGGTCTGGGAGTTGGGGGAGGCGCCGAACCTGGTCGAGCATCCGCAGAAGATCTTCGTGGTGGTGAGGAGCTGGACGTGGACTTCGAGGCCAATGACGGCTTGGTATTTCATGTATCCTCCGGCGGGCGTGGCTTTTTCGCCCTCTCCCCGTCCTCCAGCGCCTCCTCCTTGTGCGGCGTAGCGCCCGGCCTTCGCAGCCAAAGTGGCTGCTTCGGCGGAGTAGGCCTGCTACGCCTCCGCGGGGCGGCTCGGAGGGCGGAGAGATCATCGAAAAATCCGCACCCGTTCAGTTCTTTCAAGGGGCTCTGGATTCCCTAGATCGGTGCCCTTTTCGTATGCCACGCCGTCGCCTGCTCGAAGGCGTAGGCGGCGCGGATGATGGTCTCCTCGCCGAACGGCTTCCCCACCAGTTGGAGGCCGATGGGAAGCCCTTCCTGGCTGAACCCCGCAGGCACCGAGATGCCGCAGGTTCCTGCCAGGTTGACCGGGATGGTGAAGATGTCCGAGAGGTACATCTGGAGCGGGTCGTTAACCTTCTCGCCGATCCGGAAAGCGGGGGTGGGGGCGACCGGGGTGAGGATCACGTCCACCTCCTTGAACGCTTCCAGGAAGTCGTGCATGATCAGTGTGCGCGCTTTCTGCGCCTTCAGGTAGTATGCGTCATAGTAGCCGGAGGAGAGGGCGTAGGTGCCGAGCATGATCCGCCGCTTCACCTCCGGGCCGAACCCCTCGTCGCGGCTCTTGGCGAACATCTCGGTAAGCCCCTTCGCATCCTTCGTCCGGTGGCCGAAGCGGGCCCCCTCGTAGCGGGCGAGGTTGGAGCTCGCCTCGGCGGTGGCGATCAGGTAGTAGGTGGCGACCGCGTAGTCGGTGTGGGGGAGGGCGATCTCCCTGAACTCCGCGCCGAGCCCCCGGTAGGTCTCGATCGCCTCGTCCAGTGCCTGTTTTACCTCCGGGTCGAGCCCCGGGATGAAGTACTCTCGCGGAAGGCCGATCTTCAGCCCCTTGACCTCGGGGACGAGGGATTTCGCATAGTCCGGGACCGGGAGGTTGACGCTCGTGGAGTCCTTCGGGTCGTAGCCCGCCACCGCGCCGAGCATGACGGCGCAGTCGGCCACGTCGCGGGTCACCGGCCCCACCTGGTCGAGCGAGGAGGCGTAGGCGATCACACCATAGCGGGAGACCCGGCCGTAGGTCGGCTTGAGCCCCACGCAGCCGCAGTGGGAGGCGGGTTGGCGGATCGAGCCGCCGGTGTCGGTGCCGAGCGTCGCGATCGCTTCCCGGGCGGCGATGGCCGCGGCCGAGCCGCCGGAGGAACCGCCGGGGATGCACTCCCGGTTCCAGGGGTTGCGGGTAACGCCGAAGGCGCTCGACTCGCTGGAGGAGCCCATGGCGAACTCGTCCTGGTTGAGCTTTCCGACCAGCACGGCGCCTCGCTCCTTCAGCTTGAGCCACGAGGTGGCGTCGTAGGGGGGGACGAAGTTTTCGAGGATGCGGGAGGCGCAGGTGGTGCGGACCCCTTTGGTGAGGAAGATGTCCTTCAGCGCCACCGGGATGCCGGTCAGGATGTCGCAGTTTCCCGCCGCGATCCGCTTGTCCGCTTCTTCTGCCGAGACCAGGGCCTCCTCCGGGGTGACGGTGATGAAGGCGTTGACCTTTCCGTCGACCGCATCGATCCTGGCAAGGAACGATCGCGTCGCCTCTACCGAAGAGACTTCCTTTTTGTTCAGCTTGTCGTGCAGCTCACGGATAGTCAGTTCAAACAGTTCCATGTGTTAGCTCCAAATAACTTGAAAAAAACAGAATACAACAGTCATAGAACGCGGATCAAATCTGATTTTGGCGGATTTGCGCGGATTAATATAACCCTGAGATCTTTTGGGTTTATCCGCGTAAATCCGCTGAATCCGCGTCATCCGCGTTCTATTTCTTTTTCAGCTTGTACGTTCCAAATTCCACCGGCATCATGGTGCCGCCGCAGCAGTCGCATCCCTGGGGGCCCCCCTCTACGACCACCAGGGCCTGGTTGCCGCAGTCGGGATGACAGACGGCAAGGGCGACCTCCACCTCCTTGGGGAGGTCCACTCCTTCCGGCGCCTCGTAATCCATCGGCTCGGCGCCGAACCGCGCCAGATTCCGAAGGCGGTTGAGAAAGAGGCGGCGCTGGCACCTCTCGTCGGTCAGTTCTGAATACCGCTGGCGGATCGCTTCGAGGAGGGGGTCCAGTTCGCCGTTCGGCGAACAGCTACTCGATGACTTTGGGGACACGGAAGAAATCCTCCACGCGGTCCGGCGCGTTGGCCAGGGCGTTGTCAACGCCGATGGAAGGGACGAGCAGGTCCTCCCGGAAGGCATTCTCCATCGGGACGGCATGGGCGGTCGGAATGATCCCCGTGGTGTCCAGTTCGTCCAACTTGTCCACGTAAGCGAGGATGGCGTCCATCTGGCCGGTGAAGGTTTCCTTCTCCTCTTCGGTCAGCTCAAGCCGGGCAAGCCGGGCGACGTGTTCGACTTCTGCCTTTGTTATCTTCATGAAGCTCTCCCGCGAGGGTTAATGTGGTGAATAAAGAAGTATTTCTACCACGAAAGGGAGGAAAAGACAATCCCGTAGGGGGACGCAGACCAAGGCGAAAAATCGCACCCGCTCTACACGCGTTCCAGTCCTGCGAACCTGACCAG
>DATJLB010000370.1:0-7412 GCA_035490915.1 Geobacteraceae bacterium | reverse complement strand
GAGGTTGCCATGGAATCGTCCACCACCACACCTCGGTTCACCTCCACCGAGCTCCCTTTGAGGAAGCCGGCAGCGGGGCGGACGCCTATGGCGACGATGAGGGTATCGCACGGAATGAAATCGCCCGACTTGAGGGTCACGCCGGAGATTGCAGCTCCTTCACCGTCCACTCTCACGACAGTGTCCTCGGTGATCACATCGATGCCGTTCGCCTTCATCTTTTTGGCCACGATCCGGCCGGCCGGCCGGTCGAAGGCCGCAGAGAGGATCCGGTCTGCCAGTTCCACGATGGTTACTTTTTTCCCGAGGAGGTAAAGCCCCTCCGCGGCTTTCAGCCCGATCAGGCCACCGCCGATCACGACTACCCGCTCGATGTCCGCAGCCAGCCCCTTCAGCTTGGCGGCGTCGTCCCAGGTGGTAAAGGTGAACACCTTTTCCTTGTCGGCGAGCCCTTCGATGGGAGGGATGAACGGGTCGCCGCCGGTGGCGATCAGGAGTCTGTCGAACGGGACGTTCTCCCCGCTGGCGAGCTTGACCCGCTTCTTGGCGTCATCCACCGCAATAACCTCGGAGTTGAGGAGGAGGTTGACGCGGTGCTGCTCATAGAAGTCCGGCGGGAGGTAAGGCATCCTTTTTTCCGTGATGAGCCCCCCAAGGAGGTAGGAGATGAGGGGACGGCCGTAGGCGGTGTGCCGCTCCCGGGAGATGACGGTGATGTTTCCCTCCGGGTCGATGGTTCTGATCCCCCGGATGGCGCCGACGGCAGCGACGGAATTCCCGATGATTACGTAGTTCATTGGTACCTCGTGCTACGTGCGACGTGCGACGTGCGGCGTGATTCTTAGGCACGCGGCACGTTGAACGTAGCACGGAATTATTTCTGATTGCCTTCCTTGTAGACCAGCGCCCGGTTGGGGCAGGCGTCGACGCACGCCGGATTCTTCCGGTCAGGGCAGAGATCGCACTTGTTTGCCTTTTTCTTGGCGAGGTTCCGCTGGACGGCGCCGTAGGGGCAGGCCATGACGCACGACCAGCAGCCGACGCACTGCTCGGCGTCGACCCGAACCACGCCGGAATCAAACTTTTGGATCGCCCCCGAGATGCAGGCCCGCAGACAGTCCGGCTCGTCGCAGTGGCGACAGGTGGTGGAGAGGGAAACCACCCCCCCGTCCCATTCCTCCACCGTGCAGCGGGAGATGGGGCGGGCCGGCTCATGGAGAAAGGCCTTCACCGGGTCCTTGGACAGGGAGTGCTCGGTGATGCAGGCCACCTCGCAGAGGTGGCAGCCGATACAGGCGTCTTCTAGCGTATAAATCCGTTTCATCCTTGTTCCTCTTATTTCATTCACTAGGTCCTGGGGACCTATACGTCTATAGGTCCTATTCTCCCGCGGGCATGACCCCCAGCAGGTTCATATCCTTCTCCGATAATCCGACCGCCCGGAGCTTGTACCGGTTGCCGCGGAGCGACTCGAGGGCGTTCAGTCCCATGCCGCCGAGGATCTCCTTCATCTCGTGCCCCCAGGCGTGGACGAGGTTCACCAGCTTTTCCGCCCCGATTTCCGGGTTCAAGCGCTTGGCCAGGTAAGGGTTGTTGGTGGTGATCCCCCACGGGCATTTGCCGGTGTAACAGCGCTGGCAAAGGGTGCAGCCGAGAGCCAGCAGGGTCGAGGTGCCGAGGTTGATGGCATCAGCCCCCAAGGCGATGGCCTTGATGGCGTCGCCGGAGCTGCGTACCCCGCCGCCGACCACGATGGAGACCTGGTTCCTGATCCCCTCATCGCGCAGCCTGGAGTCGACCGCGGCGAGGGCCAGCTCCATCGGAATCCCCACGTTGTCGCGTATCACCTGGGGTGCCGCACCCGTCCCCCCCCTGAAGCCGTCGATGGTGATGATGTCGGCGCCGGCCCTGGCGATGCCGGAGGCGATGGCCGCTACGTGGTGGACCGCCGCGATCTTGACGGAAACCGGCTTTTCGTAGTTGGTCGCCTCCTTGAGGGCGAAGATCAGCTGGCGCAGGTCCTCGATGGAGTATATGTCGTGGTGCGGGGCGGGGGAAATGGCATCCGAGCCGATCGGGATCATCCGGGTTTCGGAGATTTCCGGGCTTACCTTTTCCCCCGGGAGATGGCCGCCGATTCCCGGCTTCGCCCCCTGGCCGACTTTGATCTCGATCCCTACGCCGGCATTCAGGTACGCCTCGGAGACGCCGAAGCGCCCAGAGGCGACCTGGACGATGACGTTCTTGCCGTACCGGTAGAGGTCCTTGTGGAGCCCTCCCTCGCCGGTGTTGTAGAGAGTCCCCAACTCTTCAGCGGCAGCAGCCATCGCCCGGTGGGCGTTAAGGTTGAGTGCCCCGTAGCTCATGGCGGAGAAGATAAAGGGGTACTCCAGCTTCAACTGCGGAGAGAGTTGGGTCTTCAGTTCCGGCTTACCGGTCTTCTTGTCCCTTACCACCTCGATTGAGTGGGGTTTTTTCCCGAGGTAGGTGCGGAGTTCCATCGGCTCGCGGAGCGGGTCGATGGAGGGATTGGTGACCTGGGAGGCGTCCAGCAGCATGTGGTCCCAGTAGATGGGATACTTGGCCGGGTTCCCCATGGCCGCGAGGAGGATGCCGCCGGTGTCGGCCTGGGCGTAGAGGTTCCGGATGTGGGCGGCTGACCACGATTCGTTCCGCTTGAAGGTCTCCTCGTTGGATTTTATGGTGATTGCACCGGTCGGACAGAGGGCCGAACAGCGTCGACAGCCGATGCACAGGGTGTTGTCTTCTGTGAGCGAGTCGTCCGTCGCCACGTACGAGTGGACCTCGTAGGCGCACTGCCTGACGCAGACCTTGCATCGGATGCACTTTGCATCGGACCGGTCGATGATGAACTCATTGAACGATTCGTTTACTGTTTGATAAAGCACCGTATAACCTCCTGGATGACCAGTGTTTCTTTGGCCATGTCCGGTACATCGCCGTACCGCGAGTGTTGCGATATGTATGCCAAGGTGGTAATTGGGCTGTGAAGTAGTTCCAATGCGTTGAAATCAGGTCGGAATTGACGAAAGAAGGAGGGTGGAGCGTGAATTGCCAACCGGGATTACCGCAGGGAGACGGTATGCTGGGTCTCTTAGTGTGTAGATAAATTACGTTATTTAATTTACAATATTTACACTGTGGTGTAAAGGCCAAATTTTTACTGGGACGTCACGTCAGCCGTCGTCCGCAAGGGGGGTAGTCTCAGGTACGAGCAGAAAAAGGGGAAAGATTAGCGGCGGATGACCCGGTTCAGGTCATCCAGGAGTTCATCCACGTTTATCTTGTGTACCCCTGCTCCGTGCTCCAGCGCCTCGAAGTCGGCGATCTGGCATTCGTAGCAGTCCAGCTTGTAGTTCTCGAATATCGAGAGCGTTTCCGGGTAACGGCGGATAATCTCGCCGATCGTCATCTCTTTCGTTATCATGGCCCCTCCGGACGGAAAAAGGCGAGGTGATCAGATCACACTCGCCTTTTTCCGTGATAGCGTGTACCTCCGTGCGTCAAACCGCTATTTCAGGTTTCTGATGGCCTCTTTGATCAGCCGACCACCTGGGCGATGGTTCAGCAGGGTGATCAAGCCAGATCCAGAACCCCTTTGTAGATGATGTCGAACAGTTCGGGGATATCCTTCTCCTCGATGCAGGAGAAGGCGATCCGCAGGTCGGTCTTGCCGATGGAGATGCCGCCGACGCCGTACTTGTCGAGGATGTGGACCCGCAGCTTCTCGGCATCGACGGTCTTGAGCTTCAAGCACATGAAGTAGCCGGAGTTGAACGGGTAGTAGGTCCAGGCGGAATCGTACTTGCCGCAGTCGAGGACTTCCTTGACCTTGAGGGCGCGGCCCTTCAGCACCTGGAACTTCTCCTCCTTCTGTTCGAGGAATTTCGGGGAGCGGAGCGCCTCGATGGCGAAGGTCTGGGAGGGGTGGGGGCAGTTGGAGATCCGTGCGCGGATGATCCCCATGGCCTTCTTCTCCAGGGCGGTCATGACCCGGGGGTTATCGAAGCTGTTGCCGTCGGCAAAGGTGATGAAGCCGGTCCTGAAGCCCCAGACGAACTCCTCCTTGGTGGCGCCGTCGAGCTTTACCGCCAGGATGCGCGGGTGGAGGTTGGCGAGCTTGCCGAAGAGCGACTCCTTCATGCTCTCCTCGTAGAAGAGGCCGAAATAGGCGTCGTCGGTGACGGCGACGACATTGCAGCCCCCCTCGGCGACCTCCTTGATGGCGGCGACGATGGCATCACCCTCGGCGATGGTCGGGGTGTAGCCGCTCGGGTTGTTGGGGAAGTTCAGGATGACGATGGCCTTCCCCTTTTCATCGGCACTGTTTTTCAGCTCGGCCTTGAAGGCGTCGACGTCATAGCCGCCGGCCACGGTGAAGGTCGGGAATTTCCGCATGACGGCGCCGCAACAGGTGCCGAAGGTGAGGTTGTAGTTCCCCCAGAGCATGTCCGGGAGGATCACGTGGTCGCCCCGGTCGACGAACATGTCGGCGACGATGGAGAGGCCGTGGGTGAGGGCGTTGGTGACGATCGGGTTGCTGAAGAATTTCCCCTGCTGGCTCGGGTTCTCCCGCAGCTGCTTCTCCCGCCAGAGGGCGCGCAACTCGGGCTTGCCGGCCGGCGGCGCATAGGGGTAGATGTCCTTCGGGTCGAAGGCGGAGAGCTTGTCCTGGATGCACTGGAGGTACATCGGGCCGTTCTTTTCGGTGGCGATGCCGATGGTGGCGTTGAATTTATGTGCCTTTTCCTTGGCTTCGGCCGACTGGGTCAGGATCCCCTTGGGGAAGAAAAGGTTCTTGCCCAGATCGGACAGCATCTCCAGAACATAAGGGTTGCTCTGGTTGAGCATCTCGTTAAGTTCAACGGCTAACGGATTCATACGGTCTCCTTGTTTATGGGTGTTTTGATGAAAATTTCTTGGAAAGCGCTTGCTTGACGAGAGGGGGGACAAGTCCGTCAACCGGTCCGTTGAGAGAGCTCACCTCTTTGACGATGGATGATGAAAGGTAGCTGTACGGGACGGACGTCATCATGAAGAGCGTTTCCACCTCCTGGGAGATGCTCCGGTTCATCTGGGCGATCTGGAACTCGTACTCGAAGTCGGAGACGGCACGCAGTCCCCTGATGATGACGGTCGCCTGCTGGGAAAGCACGTAGTCTACCAGAAGGCCGTCGAAGGTGTCAACCTTTGCCCTGTCGTTGCCGGCGAGGACTTTCCTGATCAGTTCCAGCCGCTCGTCGATGGTGAACAGGGCGTTTTTCGCCGAATTCGCGGCCACCGCGATGATTACCTCGTCGAAGATCCGGAGCCCCCGGTTGATGATATCCAGGTGGCCGAAGGTGATAGGATCGAATGAGCCGGGGTAGACGGCAATTTTCTTGGACATGTACGAACCTCGTGGATCGGTGACGCAAGAAGTGAGACGTAAGAAGTTACGTCTCTCATCTCACGTCTCACTGTTGTTGAGCATGAAAAACGCAAGCGCCGTGTCGCCGTAGCTTCGTCGGTCGAACTCCCGGAGCCTGCCGAACGAATCCGGCAGCGCCTCCACGGCAGCCGTTTCTACGACGACCACCGACCTGCCGTCTATGAGCGACGACGCTGCCAGAAACTCCAGAACCTTCCCGGAGAAACCCTGCCGGTAAGGAGGGTCGAGGAAAACGAGACCGAAGGTCTCCGCCCCGTCAGAGAGGGAGCGGAGGGCGGCTAACGCTTCCTTCTGTACGACCCTCCCCTGTTTGGCAAACCCGGTCAGTTCCAGGTTCTTGCGGATAAGCGCCACCGCTTCGCGGTTTTCGTCGATGAAAAGCGCATCGGCGGCGCCGCGGCTCAACGCCTCGATGCCGAGGTTGCCGGTGCCGGCGAAGATGTCGAGCACCCGCCGACCGGCAAAACTGCCGAGCTGCACCGCCAGGATGTTGAAGAGCGACTCCTTCACCCGGTCGGCCGTCGGCCTGATCCGTTCGTTCTTCGGCGCCAGGAGCCGTCGCCCCCGCGCGGAACCGCTTATGATGCGCACGCGGCCCCGCCCAGCAGGTTCGCAAGTTTCCCGGCGCTTCCCTTGGAGTTGAAAGCGGTCAGGAATTCCTTCGCTTCCCGGTAGGCCATATCGACGATCTGGCGGGCGTTTTCCTCGGGAATGGCGTCGATCTCGTCCTTGAACACGCCGGAGGCGTACTTGATGTCCTTCTTCTGCTCCCGGGCCCACTGCCGCATGGCGTCCATCAGGTCGAGGGGAAGACCGGCGTGGGCCACGTTCTGCCAGAGGGTGCCGATGTTTCCCTTCCTGATGCCGTATTCGACCAGCTTGCCGACAATCCGCAGCGGGGTTCCGGTAATCCCGTGCTGGACCAGTCCCGTCACCCCGAATTCCCTGCCGGTCTGGTAGATATCCCGGGTCCGCTCTAGGTCGATCCTCACCATTTCACCTTCGAGGTAATTGCCGCTTTTCGAGCCGTTGTCGATCGCCAGGAGGTCAGGGTGGACGCCAAGCTCCGCGAGGCCGGACAGAAAGGCCTCGCTCTCGGCGACGGTGGTCAGGTTCGATTCTTTTCCGACCGGTTTCACCTCCCCGAGCTCGACCTCCAGGCCGTAGCCGTCTGCGCTGATAAGGCGGGAGAGGCGATGCACGATCCGGATGTTGTCGCTCACCGGGTTGAAGGAGGCGTCGATGGAGAAGGAGGTGAATCCCGCCTCGATTTCAGCCTCAATGAGACGCTCGCCCGCCGCGATCTCTTCGTCGGAGGTGTCCCTGACGGTGATATGGTCGCCATGGATGATGAACGGCTTGGAGTATCCGCAGCGCTCGGCGTAGTCGATGATGGTCCGAACGTAGATTTCAGGGGTCTGACCGGTGTACCCCCCGTCCAGTCCACCTTCGGTTCTCGTCAGCTCGAAGGCAACCACGGCGTCCAGCTCTTCAGCGGCTTTCATGATTCCCGGAATGATATGCTTGATCCTGGCGTTGCAGGCCATTATGATCATTTCTTCCTGCCGGAGGAGGCTGAAAACGTCCTTCCCGTTCAGGAGGCAGACGGTGCTTTTCGAACCGAGAATTTTTCTGACCTTTTCCGGGACCTGCCCCGTGAAAATATTTCCCATCCCCTGTGTCCATTCCTGGATAAATTGTATACAATAAAAAGACTTTAAAACCTAACATGATGCCCGGGGGGAGTCAAGGAAACTTTGTTGTTGACTCTCACTGCAGAGCGGGTTTTAATCCTGTTTCAGAGCAACGGAGATGTGAAGGAGGAAACCGGATGGATTTCGGATTATCCATGGAAAGGCCGGACCTTGCCGGGTACGCCGCGAGGAGCGCGCACTCCCGGGGGAGGAAGCACGAGGAGGAGCTGAAGGACGAACGCCCCGCCTTCGAGAGGGACCGGGAC
>DATJLB010000369.1:0-8355 GCA_035490915.1 Geobacteraceae bacterium | reverse complement strand
AGAAAGAAATAACTCGTATGACGACTGGTTGCACGTAGATGTCACAAGAAACGTGGCGCCGGTGCCTTTATCCTGATTATCCTGAATATCCTTGTTAATAAGGTTTTGAATTTATCCTGTCCATCCTGTTAAACAAGCTTTTGAAAGGTTTCAACCATGCCTGAAATGACATATAGAGACGCCCTCAACCTCGCCCTGAAGGAGGAGATGCGCCGCGACCCGACGGTGGTGACCTGGGGGGAGGACGTGGCCCTGTACGAGGGGTCGTTCAAGGTGACCCGGGGGCTCCTGGCGGAGTTCGGCGAGGAGCGGGTGAGGGACACCCCGATCTCTGAGAACACCATCGTCGGCGTCGCCGTCGGCGCGGCCATGGGGGGACTGCGGCCCGTGGCCGAGCTGATGACGGTGAACTTCGCGCTCCTCGCCATGGACCAGTTGATCAACCACATGACGAAGATCCGCTACATGTTCGGGGGACAGACCCATCTCCCGATGGTGATCCGGGCGCCGGGGGGGGGCGGGAGCCAGCTGGCGGCCCAGCATTCCCAGTCACTCGAAACGTATTTCATGCACGCCCCCGGCATGCACGTGGCGGTCCCCGCCACCCCGGCGGACGCGAAGGGGCTCCTCAAGAGCGCCATCCGGGACGACAACCCGGTCGTGTTCCTGGAGCACGAGCTCCTGTACAACAGCAAGGGGGAGGTGCCGGACGACCCGGAGTTCCTCGTGCCGTTCGGGAAATGCGACATCAAGCGGGAGGGGAAGGACGTCACCATCGTCGCCTACTCGCGGATGACCGTCCTGGCGCTCCAGGCCGCGGCAGAGCTGGAGAAGGAGGGGATCTCCTGCGAGGTGGTGGACCTGCGGACGCTTTCGCCGCTGGACAGCGACACCTTCGTCGCCTCGGCGCGGAAGACCGGCCGGGCGGTGGTGGTGGAGGAGTGCTGGCGCACGGCGGGCCTCGGCGGACATCTCGCCTCCCTCATCTACGAGGGGTGCTTCGATGCCCTGCGGGCACCGGTCGCGCGGGTGTCGGGGCTTGATGTGCCGATGCCCTACTCGCGGAAGCTGGAAAAGCTCTGCATCCCGCAGGTGGAGGAGATCGTCGCGGCGGTGAAGGCGACATTGAAAGCACAATATTAGCCACAGAGGTCACAGAGAAAAACAACAAAAAGCTTTTAACCGCAAAGACGCAAAGGACGCCAGGAAGTCAAAACCATGAAACCTGCTTTTCTGGTTTAAAATCAAATCTTTTTTGGATTTACCTTTGCGTGCTTTGCGCCTTTGCGTTCAAAGATTCTGAAAGATATTCTCTGTGTTCTCTGTGTCCTCTGTGGCGAAAAGAGGTTTTATATGGCAACTGAAATCACCATGCCGAAGCTCTCCGACACCATGACCGAGGGGCGGCTGATCGCCTGGAAGAAGGGGGTCGGCGAAAAGGTGGAGCGGGGCGACATCATCGCCGAGGTGGAGACCGACAAGGCGACCATGGAGCTGGAGGCATTCGTCTCCGGCATTCTCGTGGAAACCCGGATCAAGGCGGGGGAGATGGCGCCGGTCGGGACGGTGATCGCCGTGATCGGCGCGGCGGGGGAAGCGGCATCCCATCAGCCTTCCGCATCCGAGCAGCCCGAGAAAGCACCCACCGCGCCGGAGCCGGCTGCTCCTCCCGCCGAACCCCCTCTCGAAGCGCCGGAGGCCGCTGCGGCGCCGAAGGTGTCGGTTCCGCCGGCGCCCGAGGGGGGGGAGGAAAAGGCGTCACCGATGGTGCGGCGGCTCGCCCGGGAGAAGGGGATCGACCTCGCGCAGGTGGCGGGGAGCGGGCCGGAGGGGCGCATCCTGCAGGAGGACCTGGAGAGGTTCCTTGCGGAACAGGTAAAGGTAGAGGTAAAGGTTGAGGAAAAACCCAAACCCGAAGCGGCGCAGCCGTCCGCAGGAAGCTCTCCACAGCCGCTTTCCCGGATGCGGGGCGCCATCGCGCGGACGGTCAGCCTGGCGTGGCAGACCATCCCCCACTTTGCCGTGACGGTAGCCGTCGACATGGGGGAGTCGGAGCGGGTCCGCCAGGAGCTGAAGGAGTCGGGCACCCCGGTTTCCCTGAATGACTTGATCGTCAAGGCCTGCGCCATCGCCATCGGCAGGTTTCCGCTGGCGAACGCCTCCTTCGGCGCCGATGGGATCACGACCCATGCGGAGGTGAACATCGGCATTGCCGTCGCGCTCGACGACGGCCTCCTGGTGCCGGTCGTGAGGAATTGCCAGGCGCTCTCTCTCAAGGAGATCGGCTCGAAAAGCCGTGACCTCTCCGAGCGGGCCCGGAGCGGGCGGATCAGCGAGGCGGAACTCGTCGGCGGGACCTTTACCGTCTCCAACCTCGGGATGTACGGCGTGGACGAGTTCACGGCGGTGATCATGCCCCCCCAGGGGGCGATCCTCTCGGTCGGGGCGGTCGCGGACCAGCCGGTGATCAAGGGGGGGCACCTCGCCGCGGCGCGCATCATGCGGGCCACCCTGTCGTCGGACCATAGGTTGATCAATGGGGCGTATGCGGCGCGGTTCCTGACTGAGCTGAAACGGGTGCTGGAAAACCCGGTGGTGATGTTGGTTTGACGTTATTGCCACGGAGACACGGAGAACACAGAGCAAAATCAGCACCGATTTATTTAACAAGGATATTCAGGATAATCAGGATAAAAGCTTCTTGTTTTTCCTCCATAAACGATTTTCGGTGTTAATCCTGAATATCCTGTTCATCCTTGTTAATTGGTTTTTGCTCCGTGTCTCCGCGACTCTGTGGCAAAAGGGTACTATGCTTATCCTCGACCTCGGCACAATCGACTTCCACGACGCCTACGCCATCCAGGAGCGGCTCGTCGCCGGCGTGGCGGCCGGAACGGAGCCGGAGACCCTGCTGCTCCTGGAGCACCCGCCGGTCTACACCATCGGGAGCGGCGGGGACGAGGGGAACGTCCTCGACCCGGGGATAGTGGCGGTCAGGATCAACCGGGGTGGGGACGTCACCTGGCACGGGCCGGGGCAGCTGGTCGGCTATCCTATCGTCAACCTCGCCGCGCGGGCGCGCGACCTGCACCGCTACCTCCGCTTCCTGGAGGAGCTTCTCGTTGCCGTCGCCGCTGACTTCCGGGTGGAAGCGTGGCGGATCCCCGGTCGGACCGGGGTCTGGACGGAGGAAGGGAAGCTCGCCTCGATCGGGGTCGGGGTCCGGCGCTGGGTGACCATGCACGGCTTCGCCCTGAACGTCACCGCTGACCTGGCGGGGTTCGGCCGGATCAATCCGTGCGGCATCGCCGGCTGCCCGGTTACCTCGCTGGCGGCGGAAGGAGACAGGGTGCGGATCGAAGAAGTTAAGGGAAGGGTGACGGAAAGGTTCGGGCCGCTGCTGGCGGAGCGGCTGCCGGTGCTGCTCACTTCCGGTTAGGAGAGGTGTCATTGCGAGCGAAGCGAAGCAATCCCCGGACGGAGATTGCCGCGTCGCTTCGCTCCTCGCAATGACTGATTCTTATGTCATGCATCAAAGGAGGCGCACGTGTCGATCGACGATCTGAAAGTAGCCGTTGAGAAGCTGAGATGGGAGTGCGACCCGGCCCAGTTCGATTTCACCACCACCGATGACCTCCCGGAGCTGGACGGGGCGATCGGGCAGGAGCGGGCGCTCCGTTCGATCGAATTCGGCCTCGGCGTCACGGAAGGCGGGTTCAACCTCTACCTGTCGGGTGACACCGGCACGGGGCGCACCTCCACCATCCGGAAGGTCCTCGAAAAGCGGGCGAAGGCCGAGCCGCCGCCGCTCGACTGGTGCTACGTCTTTAACTTCAAGGCGCCGGACAACCCGGTCTGCCTCTCCCTCCCGAGCGGCAAGGGGAGCGAGCTGGCGAAGGACATGGCGGAGCTCCTCGAAACCGTGCGGGCGGACATCCCGAAGGCGCTCGACAGCAAGGAGTATGAGACCAACAAGGCCGCGATCGTCGAGAAGTACCAGGAGATGAACGGGGAGCTGTTCGGTGCCCTGGAGCAGGAGGCGACGGAGAAGGGGTTCGCCCTCCAGCGGACCGTCTCCGGCCTGGTGATGGTCCCCCAGAAGGAGGGGCGCAACTACACCCAGGAGGAGTACGAGGCGCTCTCCGCCGAGGAGCGGGAAAAACTGGACGAAACGGGAAAGGAGCTCTCCGAGAAGCTGAACGACGTGCTCCGCCAGGTGCGGGAGAACGAAAAGGCGACCAAGGCGGCCCTTGCCCAGCTCGACCGGGACCTCGGGCTCTCCGCCGCCGGGCACCACATCGATCCCCTGAAGGAGAAGTACGGGGCGTTCGATAAGGTGCTGCAGTACTTCGAGGCGGTGATGGAGGACATCCTCCTGAACGTTGAGGACTTCAAGGAGCAGCAGCCGCAGCAGTCCCCCATTCCCGGGCTCAAGCTCCCCCGCCAGGAGCCCTCCTTCGAGCGGTACCAGGTGAACGTCCTGGTGGACAACAAGGGGACCGAGGGGGCACCGGTGGTGTTCGAGCCGAACCCGACCTACAACAACCTGTTCGGCCGGATCGAGCACATCATGCAGATGGGGGGGATGGCCACTACCAACTTCACCCTGATCAAGCCGGGCGCCCTGCACCGGGCGAACGGCGGCTACCTGATCGTGGACGCGCGGGAGGTGCTGATCAACCCCTTTGCCTGGGATGCCATCAAGCGCTGCATCAGGAGCGGCGAGATCAAGGTCGAGGACGTCCTGGAGCAGTACCGGTTCATGACCGTCGCCTCCCTCAAGCCGGAGCCGGTGCCGCTGCAGGCGAAGCTCATCATGATAGGCTCCCCCTGGATCTACTACCTCCTCTTCTACCTGGAGCCCGACTACCGGAAGTTCTTCAAGGTGAAGGCGGACTTCGACAGCCGGGTAACGCGGACCCCCGAGATCATCAGGGACTACGCCCTGCTCGTGGCGAACCACTGCAAGGAGGAAAAGCTCGTCCCCTTCGACCGGAGCGGGGTGGCGGGACTCGTCGAGTACTCCGCCCGCAGCGTGGAAGACCAGGGGCGCCTCTCGTCGCAGTTCATGGAGATCGTCGACCTGATCCGCGAGGCGAGCTTCTGGGCCCGCAAGGAGCAGAGCCCGCTGGTCACGAAGGAGTTCGTGAAAAAGGCGATCGAGGAGAAGGTCTACCGCTCCAACCGGATCGAGGAGCGGATGCAGGAGCTGATCGACGACGGGACCATATTCGTCGATACCGACGGGGCGGAGGTGGGGCAGATCAACGGCCTGTCGGTGATCACCCTCGGCGACTACTCCTTCGGCCGCCCGTCCCGGGTAACCGCCCGCGTCTACATGGGGCGTGCCGGGATGGTCAACATCGAGCGGGAGGTGAAGCTCTCCGGGCCGATCCACGACAAGGGGGTGCTGATCCTGGCCGGCTACCTCGGGGGGAAATTCGCCTACGACAAGCCGCTCTCCTTCTCCGCCTCCCTCTGCTTCGAACAGTCGTACGAGGGGGTCGAGGGTGACAGCGCCTCGTCCACCGAGCTCTACTCCATCCTGTCCGCCCTTTCGGGACTGCCGCTGCGGCAGGACGTGGCCGTCACCGGGAGCGTCAACCAGCTCGGCAAGGTCCAGCCGATCGGCGGGGTCAACTACAAGATCGAAGGGTTCTACGCCGTCTGCAAGGCGAAGGGGCTGACCGGCAACCAGGGGGTGATCATCCCGAAGTCGAACGAACGGCACCTGATGCTGAAGGACGAGGTGGTGGCGGCGGTGCGGGAGGGGCGCTTCCACATCTGGAGCGTCGAGACCATCGATCAGGGGATCGAGGTCCTGACCGGTGTCCCGGCAGGGGAGCGGCTGCCGGAGGGTGGCTACCCCGAAGGGAGCGTCAACGACCGGGTGGACAAGAGGCTGCGGGAGATGGTGGAGAGCATGAAGAAGTTTGCGGCGTCGCCTGAGAAGGAGGCGCCGAAGCAGATCCCGCAAAACAGTTAGTGTCACGTGCGGTTAGTTCATGCCTTCAAATTCCGCGCCTTTTGCCGCGTGGCCGCGTTGCGGCTCCTCGGCTTAGACCGCGCTAGGCCTGCGTCGCCACGCCTTGCCACGCGACAAAATCCATCAGAATTTGTGCGGCGAACTAACCGCACGGGACACTAGGAGCGTCCGCTGAACCACTGCGCAGTCATCATCAACCCCACCGCGGGTGGGTATTCCGAACGGACGTCGACGGAGGTGGTCGCCGCCCTCGCTGAGTGCGGATTCGCCCCGGAAATCTTCCTGACCCGGACTGCCGGCGACGCCGCGCACTTTGCCCGTCGTGCCTGTGCCGAACGACCCGACCCGTTCATCATCGCCGGAGGCGGTGACGGCACAGTGAATGGCGTCCTGAACGGCCTCGCGCCGGGGGCGGCGACGCTGGCGGTGCTCCCGCTCGGCACCTCGAACGTGCTGGCGAAGGAGCTCGGGATCGGGACGGTCGACGAGGCGCTCGCCAGGATTGCCCGTCGGGAGACGCGTCCCCTCTCCGTGGGGCTCCTGGAGATGGCCGGGGAGCGGCGCTATTTTTCGCTGATGACCGGGATCGGCTTCGACGGTGCGGTGGTCGAACGGGTGCGGCTCGGGGAGAAGCGGTGGCTGAAGCAGGGAGCCTATCTCGTCTCCGCCGCGAGGTGTCTCTGGCGGTGGGAGCGGGAGACGCTCGCGGTCGTTGCCGACGGGGAGCGACAAGAGTGCCACTCGATCGTCGTCTGCAACGCCTCCCGGTACGGCGGCGGCTTCGTGCTCGCCCGCGGGGCGGACGTCTTTTCCCCCGGTTTCCGGGTGCTCTGCGTCACGGACGCCGCCAGGCGGGGGTATCTCCGGCTCGCCCTCCGGGTCCTCGCGGGGCGCGAAGCGGCGGGCCCCGGCATGGAGCTCTTTTCCGCCTGCGAGCTGACAGTTTCCGGCGACAGGGCCGTGCAGGTGGACGGTGATTTCGTCGGCCGCGGGCCGGCCATCATCCGGGCGGTGGAGGGTTTTGCGCGGATCGTGGTGTGAGGCCGTGAACGGTTAACGGTGAACGGTTAACGTGGGTGACTATGACCACCGACCACTGACCACGATAAACGATAAACGGCCAGAGGGGTTATGATAGCGGGAATCGGACAGTGCTCGTGGGACATCATCGGGATGGTCGATTCCTACCCGGCTCCGGACAGCAAGGAGGAGATCCTCCAGTGGGAGGAGCAGGGGGGAGGACCGGTGGCGACGGCGCTCGTCACGGCGGCCCGGCTCGGCTATCCCGGCAGGTTTTACGGGGTGGTGGGGGACGACGCCTACGGGGAAAAGATCCGCCGGTCGCTCGCCGCCGGGGGGATCGACATCGGCGGGGTGACAACGCGGTGCGATGCCACATCCCAGGTGGCCTTCATCGCGGTCGAGCGGGGAAGCGGCAGGAGGACCATCTTCTGGCAACGCGCATCCGGCCGGCCGCTTCAGCCGGAGGAGCTTCCGCCGGCGTATCTCGACGGCGCCTCGTTTCTCCTCCTGGACGGGCTGATGGCGGAGGTTTCCCTCCACGCGGCGCTGGAGGCGAGGAAACTCGGCGTCCCGGTCATGCTCGATGCGGGGAGGGTGCGCCCCGGGATGGTGGAGATTGCGCCGCTGTGCGACTACCTGGTCGCCGCCGAACAGTTTGCCCTCGATCTTGGCTGGGACGGCGATCCGGAGCGATTCCGAACCGAAGCGAAGCGTCTCTGCCCGGGGGTGGTGACCGTTACCCTCGGCGAGCGGGGGAGCGTCACCTGGGCCGGCGACGAGATCATCCGGACTTCGGCTTTCCCGGTGGAGGCCATCGATACGACCGGAGCCGGCGATGTGTTCCATGGCGCCTACGCCTGCGGCGTCCTCAAGGGATGGCCCCTTCCGTATGTCCTTTCCTTCGCTTCGGCAGCCGCCGCGCTGAAGTGCACCAGGGTCGGGGGGCGGGCAGGCATCCCCACCGTCGGCACGGTGTTGGCTTTCATGGAGGAAAGGGAGACGACGAGACGATGAGATGGCCGCTCTCCAGGGTATCGCCTGTCTTGCTGGCGGCGGTCTGCATGACGGCACAGGCGGGGTGCGGAGGAGGAGGCAGGGAGTCGGGAAAGTCGGGGGAGGCGCTCTTCATGACCTACTGCAGCGGCTGCCACCTCGGCGGCGGGAACCTCAAGTACCCGCAGAAGTCCCTCGACCGGGTGACGCTGGCGGCGAACGGGATCACCACGCCGGAGCAGATCGTCCGTTACATGCGGCACCCGGATGCGGGGATGAAGGCGTTCGACCGGACGACCATCTCTGATGCCGATGCCCGGAAGGTGGCGGAATACGTCCTTGCCACCTTCAGG
>DATJLB010000368.1:0-3915 GCA_035490915.1 Geobacteraceae bacterium | reverse complement strand
ACGGGAGGGCGGTCTTCGGACCGCCCTCTTTTTTTGGGCTTTAATCTTGAAAAAGTATGTAACCACGGATGCACGCAGATGATGAACGCAGATAACAAAATAATGGGAAAAATGAGGCTCTTGCACACCGGGATTGCTTCGTCGTTCTCCTCGCAATGACTGTGGTTGCGGCATATCAGTCATTGCGTGCGAAGTCGCCTGCTTTCAACCATGTTCATCCTATGTATCTGCGGTTAACCGTCTTGGAAGCTTTCAACTGAAAAGGCCATCTCGCGATGGCCTTTTCAGTAACTGCTCCAATTTTCCTGCCCGTCCCGATTACGGCAGAACCTGATACCTGTTAATCATCCCTGCGATGATGTGGTCGTTGACGTGGCAGTGGAAGAGCCAGATCCCGACGTTGTCCGGGACCATGTCGCCGGTAATCATGGTGGCGGGCAACAGGTTGACCACATCGACCCGCATCCCGTTAACGATGAGGGTGTTGCCGTGCCAGTGCGGGGTATGGAGGTCGACCTCGGTCCCCATCGAGAAGACGTACCAGCGGACGTGCTCCCCTTTATGCATGGTGATGGTATTCAGCGGCAGATTGCCGTAGGTGTAACCGTTCATCGAATGCTTCAGGTTCGGTTCGTCGTTGAAGCCGTTCAGGATCAGGCCGGACGGATCAACCGTACTGGGAGGCGCGAGAATGGCTGCCTGGATCTGGTCCAGGGTCAGTTTGGCGTAGGTCTGCAGGTTGTCGAAGAAAAGCCAGCTCAGGTTCTCGTTGTCGACCGTGAACATCACCACGAACTCGCGGTCGATCCCCACCACCGAGCCGTCGGGGCGCAGCATCCCCTTGGCGTAGACGATCATCGGCCCGATCAGTCCGGAGTAGGTGTCCTTTACCTCGTCCACGTGGGAGTGGTACATCCACTGCACCGACGGGCCGTCCGCGGGCCCGGGGCCGGCGCGGTCGGGGACCTGCCATTGATAGGTATGGGTGCCGCCGGGGGGAACGCTGTTGCCTGCGGTGAAGGAGCTGGAATTGTTCGCGAAGTACGGCGCCCCCTCGTCCGGCTTGGTGTAGAAGACCCCGTGGGGGTGCATGGAGAAGTCCCGGCCGGTCTGGGTCTTGTTCTTGAACACCACCCGGATGGTGTCTCCCACCTCCGCCCGGATGATCGGGCCGAGGAACCCGGTGTGCGCCCATTTCGCATCCCGCGGCTTTTTCACCGTGAAGGAGGCGCTCGTGTATTCCTGGAAAAGGCACTTCTTGTAGGTCGTGCCGATCTGGATCATCATCGAGTCGGTGGTGAAGTTGGGATTGAAGACTGTGCCGTTAGCTGTAGAAGCATTATCGAATGCCACCCTGCGGGTCTGTATGAATTCTTCCATCGGCCGTAAGGGGGTCGGCGTGGAGAGGTTGGCGAACGGTATGCCGGTGATCTGGTTCACCCCGGTCGGCGCATAGTTCCAGGTGACATCCTCGGCGGCGATGTAGTAGGTGCGGACCACCCCTGCCGGTGCCGGCGGATCGCTGCTGCTGCATGCCGTCAGCAGGGCCGGAAGCAGCGCAAAAGTTAGAAGAGCCATAGATCGAAGCCACTTTGTCATGGAGTGTTCTCCTTTATGTGCACTCGTAAAGAATTTTTTCGGCCTGGTGCATCAAGGTCATGGTAGTCAAAGTCATGCGCGATGCTTGATTGAAACCGGAAGGCGGAGCACGAGGGTGTGCCGGGCAATGAGGGCTAACCGAGATGAAAGCACATGTCCCTGAGACGAACTGGGTATTCGAAAACTCAGGGATGTCCAACACAGGATGTGCGATCTGTGCCCCCGATGAAATATCCTGGGTCAGTTTGCAGAAGATGCATTTGGGGTGTTGTTTCAGGTCGTTATGATGGTGATACGCAGTGGCTAGAAGAGAGAGGGAGAAGAGGGTGGCAAGCAGGAGCGACAGTCGCTTCTTCATTGGCGGCACATGCCCCCTTGCCCGGAAATGATGATACCGACACGTAAAGGAATAGCATAATTTTAACCGGTATGGAGTGAATTGCAAGCCAGGGAGGGAAAAAAGAGGACTTACGTGGAGATCGTAATTTTCGGGGCGGGGAATTTTCTTCCGACGATAGTCCGGTACCGGTCGCGCATCTCCGTCATGGTTCCGTCCAGGAACTGCGTCAGGGTTTCGTCCGGCCGGGCGCCGAGGTATGCGTCCACCAGGGTGGCCATGTGGGCGTTGTACTGTCTGGTCGAGCTGCCGTGGGCGTAGTTCCGGCCCGGGAAGCGGCGGATGTCGCCGTCGAACGCGGCAGAGATATGGTAGAGCTCGTGGAAAACGGTGATGAGCTTTTCCCGGAACGACAGGTCGAAAAAGCGCGGGACGAGGAAGTAGACGACATAGAGCATCTCCACCCCGCGATGGACTACGGCCGGCATGGAGCAGGTCATGGTGCGCCGGCCGCGCCTGACGCTGGTCGAGCGTGCACCGTTTTCGAAGCGGAGCGGATGGATCTTCGCATAGGTGCCGTGGATACCGCTGCCACGGGTCGAGGCGACGCAGACCATGACCCGTGCCGGGTCGATGTGGCGGAATTCTTCCACATACCGGACGATGTCGGCGATCAGCCGCTCCAGCTCACGGGTCAGGTTCAACGTCGCCACGGCATGCACCTGTCTATTGGGGGAACTTGCTCTTGTCGTACTTATGGCAGAGATGGCAGCTCATCGGGCCGGCGGACGGCTTGACCGGGTGCTTGGGAGGGAAGGGGACCCCACCCGTTTCGTTGTGGCACTGCGGGCAGGCGAGGTCCGCTGCCTTCTGCCCCTTCAGGCCGTCCCTGCCCGCCATGTCGTAGAACTGCTTGTGCTTGTCGTCGAACGGGACCTTCTTGGTCTTTTCCTTGCCCGATATGGCATAAAATATCGCCAGGACAACGATGACCGCGGCGACGAACAGCCAGTCCTTCTTGCCGATTTTCATTCTTTACCTCCGTTCATTCTCACTCATAACTTCTCACTGCATGCCGATGCAGGCGCAGCCGATGGCGCCGTTGTGCTGGGGGTGCGGGGGGACGGTTACCGGTGCCCCCGTTGCCTCCTCAAGTAGCTTCACCAGGGCGCCGTTCAGCGCCACTCCCCCGGTCAGCACCAGGTGCGGGGAACGGAAGCGTTTCAGCATCGGGAGGACCCTTTTTACCAGGGTCTGGTTCACCCCGGCGCAGAGAGAGCCGATCGGGTGCCCCCGGAGGATCTGGCCGATCAGCTCCGACTCCCCGAAGATGCCGCATGTGCTGTCGAGGCGGACCGGGTCCTGCCAATGGGAGGAGAGTTCAACCAAGCTCACCTCGAGGATCGCCGCCATGTTCTCCAGGTAGCGGCCGCTCGATGCGGCGCACTTGTCGTTCATGACGAAGTCGGCGAGTCTTCCCTCCTTGACCTGCGCCACCTTCGTGTCCTGCCCCCCCATGTCGAGCAGGATGAATTCCCGGAGGCCGGTCTGGCGGAGGACGCCGGCAACGTGAGCCCTGATTTCCGACACCACCCGCGCGCCGTGCAGGTTCAGGGTGTTGCGCCCGTAGCCGGTCACCACGATTGCGGCCCCCTCCAACTCCTCCGGGGCGAACAGACCGGTTGCGCCGAGGTCGAGGCGGAGCTCATCCCCCTCGACGTTGCCGAACCGCTTGTAGAAGGTGACCGTGTCGTAGTCGGCCAGCCGGACGATCTCGCCGTCCAGCAGCGCCGCGAACTTAGCCTTTCTGCTGCCGAGATCAATGCCAATTTTCATATTTATTGGTTTCCCTGTGAGGTTTTGCCAACCGGGCGCGAGATTTCGGCCAGATCGTCGTCGGCCCACAGAAGCTTCGCTAGGCGTAGCAGGCCTACTCCGCCGAAGCAGCCGCTTTGGCTGCGAAGGCTGGGCGCTACGTC
>DATJLB010000367.1:0-6049 GCA_035490915.1 Geobacteraceae bacterium | reverse complement strand
AGGGCATGTACCGGCTATTCGTGGCGATTGACCTGCCGGAGGGGGTAAAAAGCGAGGTTGCCGGCATCACCGGCGCCCTGCCAGGGGGGCGCTGGGTCCCCGGAAGCCAGCTCCACCTCACCCTCAGGTTCATCGGCGAGGTGGACGAAGTATCGTTTCAGGCGATCAAGGGGGCGCTGGCGGAGGTGCGGGGGGGGCCGTTCCCCCTCACGCTGAAGGGGGTCGGCCATTTTCCCCCCGGCAGGTACCCGAGGGTCCTCTGGGTCGGGATGGAGGTAAGCGGGCCGCTTTTGGAGTTGCAGCACCGGGTGGAGTCAGCACTCGCGGACGTCGGCATTCCCCCCGAGGGACGGAGGTTCTCACCCCACATAACCCTCGCCCGGCTGAAGGAAACCCCCGCGGCAGCGATCGAAGCCTTCGAGGAGCGGTTCGGCAACTTTCGGACCGGGCCGTTTTCCGTTGGGGAGTTCCACCTCTATTCCAGCACCCTCACCCGCGAAGGGGCCATCCATACACGCGAGGCGAGCTACCTCCTCGCTGACAGGAGTTAGCAGGCCGGCGAAAAAAGTTACGAGGAGCACCACAGATGAGCCCAGCAGCTGTTTTTCGACGGCCTCCTAGTCTTCCATGACCGGCTGCGATTGCAGCCGCTTGTAGTAGTAATTCTGCCCGTAGAGGATCGCCACCGGGTTATGGCCGGTGACCCGGTCCTTCACCACCAGGGTAGTGACCGGCGCTTGCGAATGCCTGGTGAAGAGCATGTCGTGCCCGACGCAGAGCCCGACGATGATGTTCATGTCGGTCTTGCGCTGGTTGAAGATCTCCGCCTGGGCGATCGGGTTGCAGGCCGGCTCGAATCTGCCCGGCCGGACCTTGTCCTTCTCATCGATCCCGAGCCGCATCTTGTCTATACTCCCCGCCTTACAGCACACCGTGCAGAGTTCAAACCCCTGGGCATCCAGGATTGCCGCCAGCTGCTTTGTTTCCATGAGAAGCCCCACGCAGGAGGCAATGCCGATCTTCCGGTACCCCATCATCTTGGCAAGGGCGATGGTATCCTCGACCCTGCTCCAGCGTGCATGAAGCACCTCCCCACCCTCATTCCGGTCCCAGCAGAGCCCTTCCACCCTGGTGGCCACCTGGGCGAGCCGCGCTTCTTCGGCTCCCTTCTCAATGTAACGGGAAAAGGCGTCGTTGATCAGGTCCTTGTGGATTTTGGACGGACAGTTCTCCGGTTGCGGCGGATGGCTGTCGGATGCGCTCCAGCAGTTGGTCGACCCGCTTGCCTTCCACATTGCTGCGCACAGGTCACAGCTGAGCGGGATTTCTTCCTTGAGCATGGTTTTTCTCCTTTGATGACAAGGGCATCTTTACCCCGCCGGCAGCAACACCGGTGACGCCGCCGTATCGTGCTCACCAGGAATATCCCA
Source organism: Geobacteraceae bacterium (assembly GCA_035490915.1). Lineage (GTDB taxonomy): Bacteria > Desulfobacterota > Desulfuromonadia > Geobacterales > Geobacteraceae > JAMPXD01. The sequence continues at coordinate 4,619 of DATJLB010000367.1, read as the reverse complement.
TGGGGGAACAGCCGGAACACTCCAGTTGTCAATAAATTAGCACACGTTACTTATAAATTCATCATTTTTTTATATTAATCATACACTCATTCCGGACAAAAAAAGGCGGCCCACAGGCCGCCTCATGCGTTTTACGCCGGAATGTCCGACGTTTCAGTCTCCCCCCGCCGGAAGGACCGGCTGCTTCTGCAGCCGCTTGTAGTAGAAGTTCTGTCCGTACAGCACCTTGACGGGGTCGTGCCCGGTCACCCGGTCTTTCACCACCAGGGTGGTGACCGGAGCAGTGGAATACTTGCCGAACAGGATGTCGTGCCCGATGCAGAGCCCAACGATGATGTTCAGGTCGGTGCCGAGCCGGTTGCAGATCTGCGCCTGGGCAATAGGGTTGCAGGCGGGCTCGAAGGTCCCCGGCCGCACCTTCTCCTCCTCCCTGAGTCCAAGCCGGTTTTTGTCGATGCTCCCCGCCTTGCAGCAGACACTCTCAGGCTCGAAGCCCTGGGCCTTGAGGATGGCGACCAACCGGTCGGTCTCCTCCAGGAGACCGATGCAGGTGGCAATGCCGATCTTCCGGTACCCCATCAGCTTGGCAAAAGCGATGGTGTCCTCCACCCTGGTCCAGCGGGCATTCACCGCATCGCTGCCGGGAACGGGCTGGTAGCAGAGCCCTTCCACCCGGGCCGCCACCTGGGCCATCCTGGCGTCCTCGCTGTCGGCGAGGTATTCGCCGAACGCCTCGTCGATTACGTCGGCAAAAGCGGTGGAGGGGCAGTTCCCCGGCTTTGGGGGCGCCGTCTCGGGGTTGCCGCTCCAACAATTGGTAGCGCCGCACTTCTGCCAGACGGCGCTGCATTTGCTGCATGAAAGGGGTGTTTCGTCTCCGCTGGTCATGGATGTTTCTCCTTTTATTTACTGCAGGATGGCCGGTTTTTCCTGGATGAGCACATAGGGGCTGACGATCAGACAGAGAAAACGCTTCTCCCGGTCGCGGTCCCAGGCGCCGATCTGCTCTTCGGAAGGCTTGGACAGCCTCCCCGCTGCTATCCACCCACCGACGGCGGCAGCGTCATCGGCGGCAAGCCTCACGCCAACCTCGGCAATGTCCAGGTCGGGGGCTACGACGATCAGCCCTCCCCGTTCCATGTGTGCTCGCAGCCAGTCCCAGGCAGCCTCGTCGACAGCGAGGGCCAGTTCTTCTCTCGTCGGTACCATTCTCATGTCCTTTTTATCCGCGATGAATGGGCTACCAGCGGCAGGAGCCGGTACCCCGCTTCGCCAGATACTGCTGGTGGTATTCCTCCGCCCGCCAGAAGGTTGTGGCCGGTATGATCTCGGTGACAATGGGACGCCGGTGCCTCCCCGAGCGCTCCTCCGCCTCCAGCGACCTCAGGGCCGCCGCCTCCTGCGCCGGGGTATGCCAGAAGGTCACCGACCGGTAGTTGCTCCCGACGTCCGGCCCCTGCCGGTTCAGCTGGGTCGGGTCGTGGCAGTCCCAGAAGACCCTGAGGAGCTCGTCGTAGGAGACCCGGCCGGGGTCGTAGGTCACCTCCACCACCTCGGCATGGCCGGTCGTGTGGGAACAGACCTCCTCGTAGGTGGGGTGCTCCTTCGTCCCCCCCATGTACCCCACCTGCGTGGCAGTCACCCCCGCCACCTGCCGGAACTCCTCCTCCACATGCCAGAAGCAGCCGGCACCGAACGTCACCTTTTCCATGGGTCATACCTCCGCCGGAGAGCCCTCCTACCAGAGAAAGCCCCCCTTTTCCTTCCCCGCGCACGTGTCCCGCACCGCCAGGGTCTGGTCGACGCTCTTCTTCTGCTCCGGCGTCATCCCGCCGTAACCGAGCGTCTCCTTCGGCGTGATCACGGTATGGATGTACTGCTCGAAGCCTACCTCCATGGGGAGCCCCTCGGCGATGCAGGCGCAGAACTTCTCCTGGCCGACCGTGCTCATGCACTGCGACTTTTTCTCGGCGCTCGCCTTCTGGAGCGCCTTGAGCTCGTTCAACTGCTGCTGGAGCGTCTCGATCTTCTTCAGGAGCTCCTCCTGGCTGCTCGCGGCCCGGGACGGCGCCGGAATCGCCATGAGGGCGCCGATAAGTGCCGCAATCACCGCTCGATGCATGGTCTCCTCCTTGCGTGGCTGTGCACGAGAGCTTTATGGTACCACATTTATTCCGAATGGGAAACCGCGTCCCAGCCGAGCCGGCCGATGACCCTGCTGAAGGCATCGTCCAGCGGCGCAGTCACTGACACCTCGCGCCCGTCGGCGGGACGGGGGAAAGTGAGCCCCGCGGCATGGAGGAGAAGACGGCTGCAACCGAGCTCCTCCCGGAAGAACCGGTTGTGGCGCCCCTCGCCGTAGTTCGTGTCGCCGATCACCGGGTGAAAGATATGCTTGAAGTGGCGTCGGAGCTGGTGGCGCCGCCCCGTCTGCGGCAGGGCCTCTACGAGGGAATAGCGGGATGTCGGGTAGCGCCCGACGGCAACCGGGAGCTCTACCGTGGCAAGCCGCCGGTACGCGGTCACCGCTCCCCGTTCCCCGCCATCCCCGCACTCCGGGAGAAAGCGGGCCGGCAGGTCGGAAAGGGGATGGTCGATCACCCCCTCCTGCGCCACCACCCCGCGCACGACGAGAAGGTAGCGCTTCGTCACCCGCCGCTCCATGAAGGCCGCGACGAGAAAGCGGGCCGCTTCCGGCGTGAAGGCGAAGAGGAGCACCCCCGAGGTCGGCCGGTCCAGCCGGTGGACCGGGTAGACCCGTTGCCCGAGCTGGTCCCGCGCCATCTGCAGAACAAACTGCTCCTCGCGGGGATCGAGCAGAGTACGGTGGACCAGGAGCCCTGCCGGCTTGTTCACGGCAACGCACTCCTCGTCCCGACAGAGAACCTCAAGGGAGTCTTTTCTCACGGCGGGAACTCGCGAAAGCGGCGGACCGCCTCGGGGATCGCCTCTTCCCGGATGTTGCCGAAGGCGAGCCGCAGGTACGGGTCGAGCCCCGGGCCGAACACCTCGCCGGGAAGGAGAAGAAGCCCCGCCTCCTGCACAAGGCGCCGCGCCACCTCCCGGCCGCTCTTCCCCGCGTATGGGTGGCGCACCCAGGCGAAGAAGGTGCCGCTCGCCGCGAGCCGGAACGGATTACCCGCCGCCAGGAACGCCTCCCGGAACAGGTCGTGGCGCCGCTCCATCATCCGCCGGTTGTCCGCCACCCAGCCGTCCAGGTGCTCCACCCCGTACTGTACCGCCAGCTGGGTCACCCGCGGCTGGCAGACCGCCATCGTGTCCTGCGCCTTCAGGGCGTGGTGAATGAACTCCTCCGAGGCGGCCAGGAGCCCAGCCCGGTAACCGGTCAGGGCGAAGGTCTTGCCGAACGACATGATATGCACTAAGTGGTCACCCCACGCCGGATCGGTGAAGAGGTCGTGGGGGCGAGCCCCGCCCGGAATGAAGTCGGCGTAAGTCTCGTCCAGCACGAGGGCGATCCCGTGACGGGCAGCCACGTGTACTAGTTGCTCGATGATTTCCGGAGGGGTGACGACGCCGGTCGGGTTGCTCGGGGTGACGAGGAGGATGGCGCGGGTCCGGGGGGTGATCAACCGCTCGATCTCGTCGGGGGAGGGAAACCCACCCGCTTCTTCCCGGAACGGGGCGTAGACCGGCCGGACCCCGAGCATGTCGAGGGCCATCGGGTGGTCGAAGTAGCAGGGGGCCTGGAGGACCACCTCGTCTCCAGCCCGGCAGAGGACCATCATGGCAAGCCAGAACGCCTGGCTGGCGCCGATGGTGAGGCAGAGCTGGCGGGGGTTGATCCGGGCGCCATAGCGCCGCTCATAACGGGCACAGACCGCCTCCCGCACCTCCGGCAGCCCCTCGTCGGGCGAATACTTCGAGACGAGCGGGTCGTCGAGGCAGACCTTCAGGTGCTCTGTCAGCTCCGCAGCCGGCGGGTAGTCGGGGATCGCCTGGCAGAGGTCGATCGGCGGGAGGCCCGGAGGGGCGGCGGCAAGCCACCCCTTCACCTCCGAGATGGGAGGAAAGTGGACCCGTGCTATCTGGTCGTTCATGGCGAATTTCATGATCAATTCCCCAAACAGGCGTGGAGGACCCGCTCGTCGTCCATGAGCTGCGATGCGTGTCCGGCAATGGTGACCTCCCCCGCTTCCAGCACGTAGGCGCGGTGGGAGTGCTGGAGCGCCAGCCGGGCGTTCTGCTCGACCAGGAGGATGGTCACCCCATCCCGGTTCAGTTCGTCGATGATGGCGAAGATCTCCAGGACGATCAGGGGGGCGAGCCCGAGGCTCGGCTCGTCCAGGAGAAGCAGCCGGGGGTCGGCTCATCTGCGCCCGGGCGATGGGGAAAGCTACCCGTGAGACAGATGTACCATTACCCATGCAAATTTGAAAGGGAATTTTGCCGGCTTTGCTGCCGTCTCGAACAGAAAAAGGCCCGCCTTTGGCGGGCCTTCGTGTTATCTCTAGCAATGGTTAGAAGTCGGTGATGTTCGCCTTGACACGCGCCATCATATCCGGCGTAACTTCGCGGACACCGTGTGCCTTGGCATGCTCAGCCGCTTTCGCGAGTATCTCGTCCTCACTCTTTCCCCGTATGACGTAGTTACAACC
>DATJLB010000366.1:0-4586 GCA_035490915.1 Geobacteraceae bacterium | reverse complement strand
GTGCGTGCGGACTTGTCTGGCGGATCAAGACGGTAGGCGACCAGAGGCAAATCGATATCATTAAGCCTGCCAAAAACGCGAAATCCTAAGCTACACCGCTGCCCGACGAGCATGCCTTTCCACCTCATCGTGATGCGATAGCCCGGAGTCTCCTAGGCAGGCTCGAACTGGTCCTTTGTAACGCCACAGAGGGGGCAGACCCAGTCGTCCGGCAATTCTTCGAAGGGTGTGCCCGGTTTTATGCCGTTGCCCATGTCACCTTCCGCCGGGTCATAGATATACTGGCAGATCGTGCAGCGCCATTTTTGCATCTGTTTCCTCCTGTCTGTTCACGGCAGCTGTCGATGCCGGTGCTCACCGTGCATTCCTTCGGACACCCCCCGCATTTCCACTCTGGCGTCCCCCCACCCTTGCCACATCCCTTGCAATTCTAGCAACAGAATTTTCCCTGTCAAACAGAACAGTTGCCGTGTGCGTCGGCGCAATTTTTATCTTGATTTTACAAGATGATGTGTTATTTTAGCGAAATTAAAATTAGCCCGAGGGGAGGGACATGTGGGATGAGTTACGAGCTTCCGAAAAACGAGCAACTGCTGAAATGGGTAGAGGATGTCTCTGCTTTGTGTGAACCCGACAAGATTCACTGGTGCGACGGTTCGCAGGCGGAATACGACGAACTTTGCAGCCTTCTGGTGCAGAGCGGCACCTTCAGAAAACTGAATCCGGAAAAGCGGCCCAACAGTTACCTGTCCTGGTCGGACCCGAGCGTCGTGGCACGTGTTGAAGACCGGACCTTTATCTGCAGCCTTACCAAGCAGGATGCGGGGCCGACAAACAACTGGGTTGCTCCGAAGGAGATGAAGAAAACCCTGACCGGCCTCTTCAAGGGGTGCATGCGCGGCCGGACAATGTACGTCGTACCCTTTAGCATGGGCCCTCTCGGCTCTCCCATCGCCAAGATCGGCGTTGAAATTTCCGATTCTCCCTATGTCGTCGTCAATATGCGGATCATGACCCGCATGGGAAAAGCTGTCCTGGACGTGCTGGGTGAGGGGGAATTCGTTCCCTGCCTCCATTCCGTGGGTGCACCGCTGGAGCCGGGGCAAAAGGACGTTCCGTGGCCCTGCAACAAAGAAAAATACATCGTGCACTTCCCCGAAGAGCGCTCGATCTGGTCGTTTGGCAGCGGTTACGGCGGGAATGCCCTCCTCGGGAAGAAATGCCTGGCCCTGCGGATCGCCTCCAAGATTGCCAATGACGAAGGATGGCTTGCGGAGCACATGCTCATTCTCGGCGTCGAAGCGCCGAACGGTGAGAAAACCTATCTCGGCGCAGCCTTCCCAAGCGCGTGCGGCAAGACCAATCTTGCCATGCTGGTCCCGCCCGACACGTTCAAAAACAGTGGCTGGAAAATATCGACCGTCGGCGACGATATCGCCTGGATTAAACCGGGTCCGGACGGACAGCTTTATGCCATCAACCCCGAGTACGGCTTTTTCGGCGTGGCTCCCGGCACGTCGGCCAAATCCAACCCGAACGCCATGGCTTCCTGCGCTGCCAACTCCATCTTCACTAACGTGGCCCTCACCCCCGACGGCGATGTCTGGTGGGAGGGGATGACCGACGAGCCCCCCGCCCAGTTGACCGATTGGCAGGGGAACCCCTGGACCCCCGGCTGCGGCAGGAATGCCGCTCATCCCAACTCCCGCTTTACCTCTCCCGCCGGACAGTGCCCGTCCATCGACCCGGAATGGGAAAATCCCAAGGGGGTTCCGCTCAGCGCCTTCGTGTTCGGCGGCCGGCGCAACAACGTCATCCCGCTGGTGTATCAGTCCTTCAGCTGGAGCTACGGCGTTTACCTTGCCGCGACCATGGGGTCGGAAACGACCGCCGCGGCTGTCGGCGCCGTCGGCAATGTCCGGCGCGACCCCTTTGCCATGCTGCCGTTCTGCGGCTACCACATGGCCGATTATTTCCACCACTGGCTGCAGGTGGGACGCACGACCCCGAAGCCGCCCCGCATCTTCAGCGTCAACTGGTTCCGCAAAGATGCCAACGGCAAGTTCCTCTGGCCCGGTTTTGGCGAAAACATGCGGATTCTCAAGTGGATATGCGACCGGGTAAACGGTCACGCCTCCGCCGTGGAAAGCCCCCTTGGGTGGATGCCTCGCCACGAAGATATCGACTGGACCGGTCTGGACAGTGTCAGTCGCGAACAGTTCTACGATTTGATGTCGGTCGATCGTGACCTGTGGAAGGATGAGATCATTTCCCACGAGGAACTCTTCGTCAAGATGTACGACCGGCTCCCCAAAGAGTTTCTTCACATCCGCGAGCTCATTCTCTCCAGTCTCTGGCGCTCTCCGGAACACTGGGAGCAGTTCGCGCCGAATACCGAAGTCAGCAACTATTTCGATTAGCCGCCGTCAGTTCTCAGTTTAGGCTTGCTGTCAGACCTCGCAGGTTTTCAAAACCTGCGAGGTCTTTTTTTATTTCGATTGTCGATTGATATGGGCCGGTATTCGTGAATAATTATCATATTTCATGGGGAGGTTGGTCGATGAAACTCAATGACATCACCAGGGGAACGGGGCTCGAACAACACGGCATCACCAGCGCCAACCTTATCTACTGGACACCGCCGACCGCAGTCCTTTACGAGCAGATCGTCAAACGGGGAGAGGGGCTTGTTTCCAACCTGGGCGCCATTGCGGTCAAGACCGGCCACTACACCGGCCGGGCTGCAAACGAGAAATTCATCGTCGATGAGCCGTCAAGCCGCGACCGCGTCAACTGGGGGAAGATCAACCGTCCCTTCAATCCGATCAAGTTTGATGGCCTCTACAAGCGGATGCTTACCTACATGCACGGCAAGGACCTGTTCGTTCAGGACTGCTTCGCCGGCGCGAGCCCGGAGCATCGCCTCCCCGTCCGGGTTATCACCGAAAAGGCATGGCACTCGCTGTTCGCCCGCAACATGTTCGTCCGTGCCACCGAGGAAGAACTGGCGAACCACCAGCCAGGCTTTACCGTCATAGATATGCCCGCCTTCCACGCCATCCCCTCGATCGACGGCACCAACACCGAGACCTTCATCATCATCAACTTCGCCACGCGGGTGATTATCATCGGCGGCACCAGCTATGCGGGGGAGATCAAGAAGTCGATCTTCACCATACTCAACTATCTCCTCCCAGACGAGAAAAAGGTCCTCCCCATGCACTGCTCGGCCAACGCCGGCACGAAAGGGGACGTGGCCATCTTTTTCGGACTGTCCGGCACCGGCAAAACCACCCTTTCCGCCGACCCGGGGAGGGCCCTGATCGGCGACGACGAGCATGGCTGGGACGACAAGGGGGTGTTCAATTTCGAAGGCGGGTGCTATGCGAAAATCATCAGGCTCTCCAAGGAGTCGGAACCGGAGATCTACGAAACCACCAGAAAATTTGGCACCATCCTCGAAAACGTCGCCATCGACACGGTGAGCCGCAGGATCGACCTGGACGACGATTCCTTTACCGAAAACACCCGTGCCTCCTACCCGATCACCCACATCCCCAATAGTGTCCGGTCCGGCATGGGGAGGCATCCGACCAACGTCATCATGCTCACCTGCGATGCCTTCGGCGTCCTTCCCCCGATTGCCAGGCTCACTCCTCAGCAGGCAATGTACCACTTTCTCTCGGGGTACACCGCCAAGGTGGCCGGAACCGAAGCAGGCGTTACCGAACCCCAGACGGCCTTCTCCGCCTGCTTCGGCGCCCCGTTCATGGTGTTCCACCCTTCTGTGTATGCGGAACTCCTCAAGGAAAAGATCGCCCGTCACCGCGTGGACTGCTGGCTGGTCAACACCGGCTGGAGCGGGGGGGGGTACGGCACCGGCAGCCGGATGCAGATCGCCTATTCCCGTGCCCTGGTTAATGCCGCCATCGACGGCACGCTGGCTGCCGGAGAGTTCGAACAGGAGCCATTTTTCGGTCTCATGATCCCCAAGGCTTGCCCGCATGTGCCGGCAGAGGTGCTGAACCCGCGCAACGTATGGAAGGACAAGGCTGACTACGACGAAACCGCCAAGGGGCTCGGAGAACAATTCCGCAAGAACTTCGAGCAATACAGAGGGTACGTTTCAGCGGAGATCGCATCGGTTCTCTGAGCCAACATCACGCTCAATCTAACGTGCCTGAAGATCTCCGCGGTTTCTACCCCGGGGTGTCCTTCCATATGAGCAGTACTCCTGTCTTTCCCACACATTCATTTGTTGCCATACTGGACGTTTGTTTTACTATTAAGACTAGTAATTTCGAGATGTTGTATCTGATAGATGATTTGGCTTGACAAATATTAATTTTATTGTAAAACATTGTCTCAGCAAATTGCCGACTTCCAAAAATCTCGAACTCGCGTCATCACGCTTCACACGCTAAGGAGGCTCCGATGGGAAAAAAGGGTGATGAGAATGGAAATACTGTAGTAGAACAGGATTTCAATATTTCACGCATCCTTGCGGAAAGAGGGGTCTCGCGCCGTGACTTCATGAAATTCTGCACGGCAATGTCCGCCGCGCTGGCCCTCCCTGTGACCTTTGC
>DATJLB010000365.1:0-5316 GCA_035490915.1 Geobacteraceae bacterium | reverse complement strand
GTATCTTTTTTCCACGAAAACCGATTTTACCCTTGGGGTCGCGATCGCCCAGATGAAAAGCGGCGATGCTTCTGCAGCGATGCCGCTGCTCCAGGAGATCGTCCGAAAGGACCAGGGGAATCTCAATGCGTGGCAGCTTCTTGTCGAGGCCCTGTCGGCGATGGGGGATCGGGAGGAGCGCAAGAGCATCCTTCAGAAAATGGTCCGGTTGTTCCCCTCGGAGAGCTCCCCACGGGAAGGGCTCATTCAGTGTGCTTTGGATGAGGGTGATGCGGAGGGGGTGCTGTTTCTCATCACAACGCACGGAGAGGCGCTCCTGGGAAAAAATGGGGGCACACTTCTCGAACATGCCTATCAATCCGTGCTGGAGATTGTACCTGGCGACAGACGGGCTCTTCAGGGGCTACGGCATCTTTACGAGATACGTGGCGAACAAGCCAAGCTGGCTGAGCTCGATGTTCGCCTGGAGCAGGGTGAGGTCGGGACCGGTGCCGAATCGCTGGAAGAAGAAGTCCCACCTGCCGAAGGGATTGCCGGCCCGTTGGATGGTGATGAGGAAGAGCCGGACAAGATTGTGGCTGAAGAGGAAGGGCATCTTCCTTCAGCGGCGGAGGCCGCGGAGGTGCCTGCTGCGATGGAGGATGTTACCGAGCCGGAGCCGTGTGCAACCTGCGGCGGACAATTGCCGACTGAGCCTGAAGAGGTGGATGAAGTCAGCATTGAGCTGGAGTTCGATGAAGATGGGCTCGTTCACCTTGCGGACTTCGATCAACTGCCGACAGGAGACGAAGGCGCCGATTTCGGGGTGACAACGGACATTTCCGAGGATGGGGTTGCCGCTCATTCCGGTCTGGTCTCTCTTCCCGCCGATAACGATTTTGTCGATCTGGAAGCGGAGCTCGCATCGGAGATTGAGCCCGAGGAAGACAGTTCAGCCGCCGATTATGACAAGTACAGCCTGGACGGGCTCTTCTCGGCCTTCAAGAAAGAACTGGACCAGCATCTGGGCGAGGATGACACTGAAACCCACTACAATCTGGGAATCGCCTTCAAGGAAATGGGGTTGTACGACGACGCGATCGGCGAGTTCCAGGCTGCGGCGATCGACCCCCGGAGAAAAGTGGATTGCATCACCCTGCAGGGGGTGTGCTGCCGGGATAAGGGGGATTTTGCCCGTGCCGAAGATATCCTCCGCGGCGGAACCTCGTTGCAGGGTTTGGCCGTTGACGAATTGTCGCACCTGAAGTATGAGCTGGCGCTTCTCTACGAGGTAACGGGACGGCACCATGATGCCCTTCGTCTCTACCATGAGATCAACGGTGTGAATCCGGACTTTCGTGACGTCGCGGAAAAGATCGGAGGGAAGACCACGGAAGCTGAGCAGGAGTACGAAGAACTCGACCTGGTTGAACTGGAGGAGGGAGAGAACGAGTAGCTGAATAAAGCTTCCTGCTTCAGGAGGTGAAGAGGTCGAGCGGACCTTTAAACCGCAGGGGGGCGCTGAAATACTCGAGTTCGTACGACGGTGGCAGGGGTGGGAGCGGGCTTGCCGCGTCGAGTGTCTGCATAATGGTTTTGTCGAAGGCCGGGTTCCCCGAGCCACGGACCAGCATCTTCTGGAGAATTACGCCGTTCCTGGCAACGACTATCGTGACGAGTACCCCCCTGAATCCTTGCTGGCTGCCCTTGTTGAGCCACCACTTCTCGTTTATCTCCCGGAGCATCCTGAAGTAGTATTCCCTGATGTCCCCCCGCAGGCTTTCCCCTTCGGCGATGCTGCTGAAATAACCGCTGGTAAGACCGAGATTGAACGAGCTCTCCTGGAGGGCTTCCGGGTTTTTTGCGGCATTGGCCAGAGAGGTCTGCACGTCGCGCTGGAGCTTCTCTGTTTCAGGCAGTTGTGAAGTGGTGGGGGGAGCGGGAGCGCTGGGGGGGGCCGGGTCTTCACGGAGGGTTTCTGCTTTCCGGGCAACCTCGTTCTCTCGGGAAGGTGCGGATGCAACCTCCTGCGGGAGCTGAACATTTTTTAGATCGAGAAAACTGACCGATGGGGTCTGCAGCGTGTTCCCATGGGGTGATAAAAGGATAACCGACGAAATCGCGTGGAGCGCCAGTGAAATGACGACCATCCTGCCGAACATGTCGCGAGTCCTGCGGGAGGGGATGGCGGGGTGAAGCTGCTGATACTCTCTGTCTATGTAAGCATCCATGTGCGGCCCTCTGTTTTTGCATGACGTACGTCTTTTTAATTTAGCAAAAAGCGGGCCGTGCTGACAATAGAAAAGGTTTTAGCGCGGAAGCGCGGAAGGCTGGAAGGAAAATTCCCTCCAGCCTTCCGCGCTTCCGTTCTGCCGTGCTGATTACGGATTCTGGGCGTCCACGACCGCTATGGCTGCCATGTTGACGATATCCGCGACGTCGTCGCCCCGCTGCAGCACGTGGACCGGTTTTTTCATCCCCATGAGGATCGGCCCGATTGCTTCGGCACCCCCCAGGTGGTGGAGGAGCTTGTAGCAGATGTTCCCCGAGTTAAGGTCGGGAAAGATCAGGATGTTGGCTGCTTCCTGCAGGGCTGAGAAAGGGAAGCTCTTTTGCAGGATTTCCGTGACGACGGCGGTGTCCGACTGCATTTCCCCATCGACTATGAGGCCTGGTGCCTTCTCCTTGACGATCTCCGCCGCGCGTTTCACCTTGAGGGCCAACGGGTGCTGCACCGACCCGAAGTTGGAGAAGGAGAGCATGGCAACCGTCGGATCGATGTCGAGCATGCGCGCCTTTTCGGCCGCGAGGATGGCGGTCTCGGCCAGTTCCTCGGCAGACGGCTCGATGCAGACCGTGGTGTCGGCCATCAGGAAGATCCCCTTCTTGAAAACCATCATGTAGAGGCCGTGCACGCTCGAGAGCCCATCCTGCTTTCCGATCACCTCCAGGGCAGGCCGGATGGTCTCGGGATAGTGGGTGTCGATGCCGGAAAGGAGGCTGTCCGCATCTCCCTGCCGTACCATCATGCAGCCGAAGTGGGTGCGGGACTTGCGGGCCATGATCCGGCGCGCTTCGGAAAGGGTCAGCCCCTTGCGCTGCCGCAGGCGGAAGAGTTCCTGGGCATACTCTTCGGATTTCTCAAAGGTGGCCGGATCGATGATGGTCGGTGTGGTGCTGGTGAACGAGATCCCGAGCTCCTCCATCTTGGCATGGATCTTCTCCTGGTTCCCGATGAGGATCGGGATGGCAATCTCTTCCTCCATCAGGACCTGCGCCGCCTTCAGGATCTTTTCGTTGTCCCCTTCGGGGAAGACGATGCGCTTCGGGTCGGATTTGGCCTTGTTGATGATCATCCGGAGGGCTTCCTTGGCCTTGCCTTGGAGCGACTCCAGGTGCTCGACGTACTTTTCCATGTCCTCGATCGGCTGCCGTGCCACCCCCGAGTCCATGGCGGCCTTGGCGATGGCGGGGGCGACCCGCAGCAACGCCCGCGGATCGAACGGCTTGGGAATGATGTAGTCGCGGCCGAAGGAAAACTTCACGTTGCCGTAAGCGCGGCAGACCGAATCGGGGCACTCTTCCCGGGCCAGTTCGGCAAGGGCGAACACGGCGGCTTTTTTCATCTCCTCGTTGATGGCGGTGGCGCGGACATCGAGGGCGCCCCGGAAGATGAACGGGAAGCCGAGGACGTTGTTGACCTGGTTCGGGTAGTCGGAGCGGCCGGTGGCGATCAGCACGTCGCCGCGCACGGCGCGGGCCTCTTCCGGGGTGATCTCCGGGTCGGGGTTCGCCATGGCGAAGATGATCGGGTTGGCGGCCATGCTCCGGACCATCTCAGGGGTGAAGGCACCCTTGGAGGAGAGGCCGTACAGGACGTCGGCGCCGTTTGCCGCCTCCTCCAGGGTCCGGAAGGAGGTGTCGGTTGAAAACCGCTCCTTGTACTTGTTCATCCCCTCGGTGCGCCCCGTGTAGATGACTCCCTTGGTGTCGCACATGATGAGGTTTTCCTTCTTTACCCCCAGGGAAATGGCGAGGTTGGCGCAGGCAATGGCCGAGGCGCCGGCGCCGTTGACGACGATCCGGATCTCGCCGATCTTCTTGCCGATGATCTCCAGGGCGTTGATGAGAGCGGCGGCGGAGATGATGGCGGTGCCGTGCTGGTCGTCGTGGAAGACCGGGATGTTCATGGTCTTCTTCAGCTCTTCCTCGATATAGAAGCACTCAGGGGCCTTGATGTCCTCCAGGTTGATCCCGCCGAAGGTGGGCTCCAGGAGCTGGCACGCCTTGATCACCTCATCCGGGTTTTCCGAGTTTATCTCGATGTCGAACACGTCGATATCGGCAAAGCGCTTGAAGAGGACCCCTTTTCCCTCCATGACCGGCTTCCCTGCCAGAGCGCCGATGTTCCCGAGGCCCAGGACCGCCGTGCCGTTCGATACGACCGCGACCAGGTTTCCCTTTGCGGTATATTTATAGGCATCTTCCGGGTTCTTCTCGATTTCAAGGCACGGCTCGGCAACCCCCGGCGAATAGGCGAGGGAGAGGTCCCGAGACGTTGAACACGGTTTCGAGGAGATGACCTCGATTTTCCCTTTTCGCCCGCTGGAGTGATAGTTCAAAGCGTCCTGTTTTTTGCTCATCCTTTTCTCCTTGTCACATGCAAATTTTATTTATGGTAAAACAAAGGTTGGTTAAACTTAACAGAAACAACCACTTATATGCTTAATTTTTTTACTTACAGTAAACACTTTGGTTTTTCTTGTCAAGGATTATTAAAATGAAAATAAAAAAACATTCTATTTTTAAGAACCAAACGGGATGGTTCTCATGATGAGGTGTTTCTCCAGGTAATAGTAGCCGGGATGCCCTGATTGGCAACATTATTTCGACTGACAACCCGAAGCCCGAGTCGCAGGAAAATCACGCTGATTTCAATGCAACGGGGGTGCCAGTGAAAAGTTATCCCGGAAATGGCCAATCTCCGGTGTGTTAGGTGACAGGCAGCAGTAAGTGATCAGAGGGTTGGCCGAAATCAGCCAGAATGGGGTGGCCAATTTCGGTCATCTCATGTCGATAAATGATGCCCTTGCTTGATTTTGTGTTGACTTGCCTGCAGTGGTGTTCTACAAGTTTATCATGACCGGTGAGACGGTCCGACCCGGGGCCGCTCCGGCCGAAACGAGCGTTCAATTCCGTGTGACGGGGGCATCCGGCATGAAAAGACTCTGGGCACCGTGGCGCATCGAGTACATCAAAGCGGGCAAGCCCCCGGGATGTATCTTTTGTCTCCCGGACGCGCGGGAGAGGGACCGGGACAATCTTGTCCTGCACCGG
>DATJLB010000364.1:0-7852 GCA_035490915.1 Geobacteraceae bacterium | reverse complement strand
CAGCATGAAGTAGTTCCCCCTCGTGACGTCGATGGTGTGCCGGTAAAGGGAGATGCTGTTCTCCCAGTAGCCGAGCTGCCGCCACGTCAGGAAGACCATGGCGATGACGACCGCACACGCCGCCATCGGCAGGACGACCCGCCTCTGCCGCCACCCCTCCGTCAGGTCCGGCACACCCCATGCTACTATGATGAAGAGCCCTATCGTCGGGATGTAGGAGTAACGGTCCGCCATCGACTGTTCCCCCACCTGGAGAAGGCCGATGACGGGGACCAGGGTGACGAGGAACCAGAGCCAGCCCGTCAGGATGTAGGGGCGCCGGCGCCCGGCCCGCGCGGCGGCCGCGGTGATGACGACCAGGACGAACAGCGCGCACGCCGCCTGCAGGAGCGGTATGGACGAAGGCAAGGGGTAGAAAAGCCCCAGGCCGTGCGGCCACACGGTCTTGACGATGTACCGCGCATAGGCGGTGAGGGCGTTTTCGACCCGCAGCGCGAACGGGATGGCAGCGAGGCTCCGGGTCGCCCCTCCCGTGTGCTGCGCGTAGATCGTCACGATGCCGGAAAGGAGCGAGCAGGTGAAGAACGGGATCTTTTCCTTCACGAGGGCGGCCGCCCCTTGAGACAAGCGGTTCAACGGCCAGTAGTCGAGGAGAAGCATGATTACGGGAAGGGTGACGATCATCGGCTTGGACATGAGGCCGAGCGCGAACGACAACAGGGACAGCAGGTAGAGGGCGGTCTTGCGGCGCGCCGAGAACCAAGCATAGAAGAGAAGGGACAGGAAGCAGAAAAGGGCGCTCAGGACGTCCTTCCTTTCTGCCACCCACGCGACCGACTCCACATGCAGGGGGTGGAGCGCGAACAGGAAGGCGACGAACGTGCTGCGCCACGGCGCGTCGGTCAGGCGGAGCAGGAGGAAGAAGAGGAGGAGCGCCGATAGGGTATGGATGAACACGCTGGTGAGGTGGTGGCCTGCGGGGTCCAGCCCGTACAGGCGGACGTCGACCATGTGGGAAAGCCAGGCGACCGGGTGCCAGTTGGAGGCGTATGTGGAGGCGAATGCCCAGAGGATGTTGCCGCCGGTTAGGCCGGTGGCCACGTGGGGATTCCGGGTGACGTACTGATCGTCGTCGTACGTCAGGAACTGGTGGCCTTTTGTCTGCAGGTAGACGCCCAAGGTGGCGGCGGTCAGGGCGAGGCAGATGAAGATGATGGTGCGGAGCCTGTGGTATTTAGTTTCCGGGGACATCATGCTTTGTCGCACTTCCTTTTTGGCTGTTTCGGTAATTTGCTATCTGGCTTTTATCGCATATTATGAAACTGCTCTCAGATTATATTCAACATGTTTTCGTCCATGGCATCAAATAAATTTGTTATCCATCTCCACCCGTGTAGTTCCGGAAATTGCCGGCTGGCCACAAAAAAAGCCGCGTCAAAGACGCGGCTTTTATCGTTGCCTGTAAACCGAAATTACTTGGCAGGTGCAGCGGCCTTGGCAGCGTCATCTGCTTTTTTCTGGGCTTTTTCAGCCTTCTTCTCGGCCTTATCGGCCTTCTTCTCGGCCCTTTCTGCTTTCCTGTCGGCCTTTTTCTCTTTCCGGGTCTTTTTCGTGGCTTTTTCCGCCGGAGCAGCAGCAGGGGCGGCCGGAGCAGCCGGTGCCGGGGCAGGCTCAGCGGCCATCACAACGCCAGCGAAGGAAACAGCAACGAGAGCGGCAACAAGGGTAGACAGAACTTTTTTCATGTTGAATCCTCCTAAATAGTTGGTTTGCTTTAACAAAAGCATAGATAGTGCCAAGACGTTGATTCTCGCTATCATGCTGAATTTACGAATCAATCCTTGGGGAAGCGACTGGCGCTTGTGACGAAAGGTGACTGATATGCTCCTTGGCGTGCCTCATTTGCGGTAAAGGATTCTTTACCCCCCTGCCAGCAGGAATACCAGTGTCCCACCGCCCGCCAGCAACCGGTACCAGACAAAGGGATAGAGGGAAGCGCGCTGAACGAGCCGTAACAGCAGGGCGACACTCACGTAGCCGAACAGCGCGGAGGTGGCGATGCCGATGAGCATGGTGAGCGCTTCGCCCTGCGGCATGCCGTGTCGCGCAAGGTGCCCCAGCTTGAGGAAAGCCGCTCCGGCCACGACCGGGAGTGACAGCAGGAACGAGAAGCGGGCTGCCGCCTCGCGATTGAAGCCGAGCAGGAGTGCCGCTGTGATGGTGATCCCGGAGCGGGACACGCCGGGTATCAATGCGAGGCACTGGGCGAGGCCGATGAGGAGGGCGGCCTTCAAGGTTATCCGGTCGATCCGCCAGCGTTTCGGGCCGACGGTATCGGCGAACGCGAGGATAATGGCGAAGGCGATCAGGAAGCCAGCGATCAGGTACGGATTCGCGCGGAATATCCCCTCTATCGGTTCCTCTAGGGTCTTGCCGGCGACCGCGGCCGGGATGGTCCCGGCGATGATGTAGAACGGGAGGCGGTCGGCGGGAGTGTGCACCCCCTTGCCGGTCAGGGCGCCCAGGAAGCTGAGGACGAGTTCGACGATGTCGCGCCAGAAATAGCAACAGAGGGCGATCAGGGTCCCGACGTGGAGGGCGACGTCGAAGGTGAGCCCCGATTCGGGCCAGTGGAGAAACCGCGGGATCAGGATCAGGTGGGCGGAGCTGCTGATCGGGAGGACCTCGGTGAGGCCCTGGACGAGGCCGAGGACTGCTGCGTGCAGAGGGTTCATGGATCACTGTCTCCGGATCTGAAGTGCCAGCACAATAGGGGATGCCGGCGGCAAAATCAAGAGCTAATCATAATCTGCCCATCTTTCGCTGGGTTGTAACATAGCTGTGGCACAATCGACAAAATTGTGCTATGAACCTAAGGCTTTAAAATCAATGAGCGACGGCCGCCTGCGGCGGACCGGCTGGAGGCAGGATGTTCGGACTGATACCGAAGGACGAGAAGTTTTTCGCCATGTTCAAGGAAATGACCTGGAATATCATAGAAGGGGCCGAACTCTTCAAGCAGATGATCGACAATTACGAGGACCCGATCGGAAGCCAGCGCCAGATCAAGGAGATTGAGCACAAGGGGGATTCCATCACCCACGACATCATCAAGAAACTGAACAAGAGCTTCGTGACCCCACTCGACCGGGAGGACATCTACGCGCTCTCCTCGGCGCTGGACGACGTGCTTGACCTGATCGACGCCTCGGCCCAGCGGTTTGTGATGTACAACGTGGAGAAGCCGACCCCCGAGGCGAAGGAACTCGCCTTCATCATCCTCAAATCGTGCCAGACCATCGACAAGGCGGTTTCGCTCCTCGGCAACAAGATGGAGCACATCGCGGAGTACTGCGTGGAGGTCAATTCCCTTGAGAACGAGGCGGACCGAGTCTGCCGCGAGGCGGTGAGCCGGCTGTTCGACGAGGAGAAAGACCCGATCCAGCTGATCAAGTGGAAGGAGATCTACGAAACCCTGGAGAGGGTAACCGACAAGTGCGAGGACGCCGCCAACATCCTGGAAAGCGTGGTGGTGAAAAATGCCTGAGGCGACCATGTTCATGTTGATCTCGGTCGTTGGGGCGGCGCTTCTGTTCGATTATATCAACGGGTTCCACGATACAGCCAATGCCATTGCCACGTGCGTTTCCACCCGCGCCCTCTCGGTCAGGGCGGCGATTGTCATGGCGGCGGTCCTCAATTTCGCCGGAGCAATGATCTCCACCAAGGTGGCCGCCACCATCGGCAAGGGGATCGTCGATCCTGTCAACGTCACCCAGATGGTGGTGCTGGCAGGGGTCACGGGGGCGATTATCTGGGACTTGATCACCTGGTACTACGGCCTTCCCTCATCGTCGTCCCATGCCATCATCGGTGGGATCATGGGGGCAGTTACCGCCCACGCGGGGTTGGCTGCACTCCACTGGGCGGGGCTAAAGAACATCATGCTCGCCCTGGTGCTATCCCCGATCCTCGGGACGCTCCTCGGCTTTATCTTCATGATTGCGATGATGTGGGGGTTCCGCGACACGGCTCCCTATGGCTTGAACAAGGGGTTCAGGCGACTTCAGGTTCTGTCTGCGGCGTTCATGGCCTTCTCGCACGGTACTGCCGATGCCCAGAAGTCGATGGGGGTAATCACCTTGGCGTTGGTTAGCTACGGGTACCTGACGACGTTTCAGGTCCCTCCCTGGGTGATGATCGCCTGTGCGACCGCCATGGCCCTCGGGACCGCGGTCGGGGGATGGCGGATCATCAAGACCGTAGGCCGCGATTTCGTGAAACTGCAGCCGGTGCACGGCTTCTGCGTCGAAACCGCCTCGGCAGGGGTCATCCTCGGCGCTTCTGCCATGGGGATGCCGACGAGCACCACCCACGTGATCACCTCGGCGATCCTCGGGGTCGGCCTGTCAAAGAGGCTTTCGGCGGTGAACTGGGGGCTTGCCTACCGGATCGTCTGGGCGTGGATCCTTACCATCCCCGCGTCGGCGCTGGTAGCGTTCATGACCTATGAGGTACTGAACCCGTTCGTGGGGAAATAGGACCGTGACTTTTGAATGCAGCAACGACAAAGGGCAACCCGGCCGGGCTGCCCTTTTCTTTTACTCCTCTATGTCTTCTCCCACCTCTTCCATTTCCCGGGTGAGCTCCGCCAGTGACTCGTCCTCCCGGCGAAACCTGATCACCAGGTAGTAACATAAAAAATAGCCGATTACTGCGGCAACAAAGCCGAGAATGGACGAGCCGAGGAGCAGCGAGCCGGCATGGCCCTGTAAGTGGTGCCATTCCAGCCCCCGGGCGTGGAGTTCCCGGGCGGGGAGCCCGCGAAGCACCCTCCCCAGTTTGTAGCTGATCCCGAGGATGGGGACGACGGTCAGCGGGTTGTTTACCCAGGAGCCGGTGAGGCAGGTCAGTTTGTTCAGCCGGAAGATGAAGGCCGCCGCAATCGCCAGGGCGGTGTGGAAACCGAAAAAGGGGGTGAAGCTTATGAACACCCCCACGGCGAAGCCGGCGGAAATGTGCCCCGGATGGCTGTCCAGTGTGAGGATATCCTTAAACCGCTTTTTCCAGTTCTCCCTGCTCAGCAACGGGCACCTCGCCAAAAATAAGGTCCACAGTCTAAAGGCCCGCCGGCGGATTGTCAATCCCTTTCGCCCCTGTGACCGACTTTCCGCGCTGCCCACCGCGAGCGGCTCCCAATACGTCACGCGTGCGGTATAATTAATCAGTTGACAATATGAGGTGAACAACATATATATTTATCAATATATTTATTTTTAGAGGTGAAACGTGTCGGGAAAGAGAGGAGCGAGGGGTTTGGCTGCGCTGGCCATGGCGTTTGTCTTCCTGCAGGGGACGGCCGGCGCCGACACCGGCTCGGTCACCCTGCGGGATGCGATAACGCGGGCACTGGAGAAGAATCACCTCTTGAAGTCCGCCGCGTTTCAGCGCTCGGCTGCGGGGTGGGACCGGTCTGCGAGTCGTAGCCGCTATTTCCCCCGCATCCGGCTGGACGAGACGCTCTCGGTTTCCAACAGTCCGGCCTCCGTCTTCACGATGAAGCTGAATGAGGGGCGCTTCGCCCAGCAGGATTTTGACGTCTCCAACCTGAACCATCCCGCCCACCACAGCGATTTCCAGACCGCCTTCACCATTGAGCAGCCGTTGTTCGACGTTTCCATCGGCCGCGGCGTGGAGCTTGCCGACAAGGAAGACGCGGTGCAGGGTGCCGTTCTGGAGCGACGGCGCCAGGAGGTCGCTTTTGCCGTCTATAACAGCTTTTTGGGAGTACAGAAGGCGCGGTCCTTCCAGGAGGTCGCCGAGCAGGCGGTGGCGGATGCCTCAGAACATAAGCGGTTGGCACGGGTGCGAAACGATGCGGGAGTGGGGCTCAAGTCCGATGAGCTGCGGGCGAGCACCTTTCTCGCGGAAATGGAGCAGCAGCTGATTTCGGCACGAAACGCCCTGGCTCTGGCGAGGCTCCGGCTGGCAGAGGTGACCGGCGGCGAGCCGGGGGACTCCCTCGATGCCGCCGAGGAGATCCTGCCGCCGACGTCCGTCCCCGGAGGCAATGAACTTGCCCGCCTGGCGCTGGATAACCGCCCGGATCTGAAGGAGGCGGCGATCGGAGTGGACAAGGCTGATGCCGGGGTGCGGCTGGCCAGCGGGAGCTACCTGCCCACGGTCTATGCAAGCGCCGGCTACCAGACGAACGACCGCGACATCCCCTTCGGCCGGGACAATGATGCCTGGACGGCGGGGGTTAACCTGCACTGGGAGATTTTCGACGGGATGCGCCGCAGAAACGAGGTGGGGAAGGCCAGGGAACTCAGGAATTCGGCGGCCGAGTACCTGGAGAGTTACCGCCGTGAGGTTCTTCTCCAGGTGACCGAAAGCGGGCTTAACCGCGACGAGGCGGCCAAGAGGCTGGAGGTGGCCCGTCACGCGGTGCAGGACGCGGAAGAAGGGGTTCGGCTGGTCCGGAAGCGCTTCGAGGGTTCCCTTGCCACCATGGTCGAGCTTCTGGACGCGGAGACGGCCCTCACCAGGAGCCGGGCCCTCGTGACGGAAAGCGAAAGCGATCTGGCGTTAGCGACGGCGCGGCTCTACCTCGCGGCCGGGATTCTGCTGAAGGAGGTCGGGCAATGAAGAGATACGCGGCGGCACTGGTCTGCCTTGTGGCTGCGGGGACGTTGCTGACGGCTGCCGGGTGTGGCTCCAGGGGGAAGGAGGGGACCGCTGAGGCCCAGCAGGTTGTGAAAGGTACGGTCATGGAACACGTCGGGAGCGGGGCCATCCCCGACCTCGTGGAAGCGGTCGGGACGGTGAAGGCGAGAAACGTCGCGCAGCTTGCCGCCCGTATCCCGGGGACCGTCACGGCCGTCTACGTTCGGGAGGGGGACCGGGTGGCGAAAGGGAAGCTTCTCCTCACCCTGGAGGCGGCCGAGACGGTTGCCGGGGCTGCGGGCGCCCAGGCTTCGGTGACCGAGGCCGAACGGGGGCTGGACGAGGCAAAGGCGCGGAAGAAGCTCGCGGACGTCACATTCGAGAGGTACCAGAAGCTGTACGCGGAGCAGGCAGTGACACGCCAGGAGTTCGACAGCCGTCAGACCGAGAAGGATGTGGCCTCCCAGGGGGTTGCCCGGGCGGAAGCGCGACTCGCCCAGGTGCGGGAAGGGGCGAAGGCGGCAGGGACGCTGGCAGGCTACAGCCGTGTCTCGGCACCGATCAGCGGGATCGTCACGGCAAAGCCGGCGGACGTGGGGATGACCGTATTTCCCGGCGCGCACCTGATGACCGTCGAGGAGGAAGGGCACTACCGGCTGGAGGTCGCGGCCCCCGAGAGCCTTCGGGGGAAGGTGCGGACAGGGGAGACGGTCCCGGTCACCATCGATGGGATCGAAGGGACGCTCGCCGGCAGGGTCGGTGAGGTCGTGCCCGCAGTCGATCCGGCGAGCCGCACCTTCACGGCCAAGCTGGATGTTGCCGCAAAAGGGCTCCGTTCCGGCGTCTACGGCCGGGCAAGCTTCGCTGCCGGGAGCCGGAGCGGTATCATGGTCCCGAGGAGCGCCGTTGTCGTGCGGGGGGCGCTGACGTCGGTCTGGGCGGTGGACAGGGGGAACATCGCCCGGATGCGCCTCGTGAAAACCGGCCGGGCCCTGGGAGACAAGGTGGAGATCCTTTCGGGGCTGTCTGACGGCGAGCGGATCGTCGTGAGCGGCATTGAACGGGTGACGGACGGCGCGCGGATCGAGTAAAATCCGGCACACACATCGATTCTTAAGAACCGAATTAACAGGATGGACAGGATAGACAGGATAGACAGGATAACCGAAACCTTTCTAGGGTTTTG
>DATJLB010000363.1:0-12112 GCA_035490915.1 Geobacteraceae bacterium | reverse complement strand
CCGCGCTAGGCCTGCGTCGCCACGCCTTGCCACGCGACAAAATCCATCAGAATTTGTGCGGCGAACTAACCGCACGTGACACTAGGTCACGTCCACGTTCCTGATCCCGCTCGGCTGCCAGGCGGGGGAGATGACGCGGCTCCCCTTGTTTTCCTCGTCCAGCAGGCTCCCGAAGGTGACCGTGAAGTTGCCGTACCGGTCGTTCACCTCATCCATGGCGCCGACGAGGAGCGCCTTCTTCCGCTCCTCCGGGAAGAGCGGGAGCTGGTTGTTCTCGTAGCGGAGGTTGCTGATCCTCACCCCGAGGAGCCGGACCGGCTGCAGGAGCACGAGGGTGTCGAGGATCGCCACGGCCGCCCGGTAGATATCCTCGCTTTGGTTTATGTACTGCGGCAGCGTCTCCTGCCGCCCCACCCAGGTGTCGAAGTCGGCGTAGCGGATGGAGAGGGTGACCGTCTTCCCCCAGACGTTGTAGCGCCGCGCCCGCCGCCCGACCATCTCCGAAAGTTGAAGTAAGTATTTAAGTATTTCCTTGCGTAAAGATATGTCCCGCTCCAGGGTCATGCTATGGCCGACCGACTTCACCGGGTCGCTCTCCTCCACGGGGATGACCGGGGAGTCGTCGATCCCGCGCCCCATCCGGCTCAGCTGTTCCCCGACGATTCCGAACCGTTTTCTCAGCACCTCCACCGGGAACCGCCCGAGGTCGCCGCAGGTCGCGATCCCGTAGAGCGAGAGCTGCCGCGCCGTCTTTCCCCCCACCCCGCAGAGGTCCTTCGCCGGGACCCGGTCGAGGACCCGCGCCACCTCCTCCGGCCGGATGACCGTCAGGCCGTCCGGCTTCTGCATGTCCGAGGCGAGCTTCGCCAGGAGCTTGTTGGGCGCGATGCCGATGGAGCAGGTGATGCCGAAGTGGTGCCGGATCTCCGCCTTGACGAGGTAGGCGATCCGCTCCGCGCTGCCGAAGAGCCGAAGTGATCCGGTCACATCGAGAAACGCCTCGTCGATGGAGAAGACCTCCACGAGCGGGGTGAACTGGTGCATCATCTCCACGATCCGGCTGGACGTGTACGTGTACTTCCGGTTGTCCCCCACCACCAGGATGATCCGGGGGCACTTCTGCCGCGCCTCCCAGACGGTCATCCCGGTCCTGACGCCGAAGGCGCGCGCCTCGTAGGAGCTCGTGGTGATCACCGTCCGCTTGGCGCTGCCGATCACCGCGATCGGCTTGCCGCGCAGCTCCGGGTTCGCCTGCTGCTCCACCGAGGCGAAGAAGGCGTTCATGTCGATGTGGAGGATCTGCCGCTCGTCATTGCCTGTCCGCATCGATGCTCTCCAGGACCCAGACCTGCTCGGTGGTGTTGTAGACCAGTTCGTAGAGCGCCGTCCCGTCCGAGACGGAGTAGTGGAGGATCAGGTCGTCGCCGGTCCGGTGGCGCCAGTGGTAGGTGACCTCCCGCACCGGGTGCTTCCGTCGCTGCCAGTCGAACCAGACCGGCCGGAGCCGGTTTCCCGGCCCGAAGATGACCGCCACCCGGACGTATTCCCGAATCCGCTGCATCATGGCCTTACCCGAGGGAACGGAAGATCCCGACCACTGTGCCGATGATGGCGACCTCTTGCCCCTTCGGGACGATGATCGGTGCCATGTGCCGGTTGCGCGGCTGGAGCCGGATCTGTCCCCGCTCCCGGTAGAACGCCTTCAGGGTCGCCTCGCCGTCCACCATGGCGACGACGATCTCCCCGTTCGCCGCGGTCGGCTGGGGCCTGACGAGGGCGAGGTCGCCGTCGAGGATGGCCGCCTCCACCATGGAATCACCCTTCACCCGGAGGAAAAAGGCGCCCCCCCGGAGCTGCGCCCGGTCCACGGCGAAGTACCCCTCGATCTCCTCGATGGCGGGGTGGAGCGCGCCCGCCCGCACCGTGCCGACGACCGGGAGGGAGACGGTGTGGGGGGCGTGCACGAGGGCGATCCCGCGGGAGTTGCCGCCGCGCCGGACGTGCCCCTTCCGTTCCAGGGCGTCCAGGTGCTTCATCACGCCGAAGGTGCCGTTCACACCGAGGTGGGCGGCGATGTCCCGCAGGGCGGGGGGGTAGCCGTTCTCCTCGATGTAGCCGGTGACGAAGTCGAGGACCTGTCGCTGACGTTCGGTGAGATTGTCCATGGTTCCTCCTGATGGTGTTCAAATGACAACCTATCACCGCCGGGGGGGATTGTCAAGACGAAGCGGGGGCAAAAATGGGGGGATGCGTCAGACGACGAAGTGCCGGAGGCGGGGCCATTCGAGGAGGAGAAAAACGAGGGCCGTCAGGGAGGCGTACAGGAGGAGGCTTCGCCAGTTCATGGCGACCCGCAGGTCCTGGCGGGACGGGAGGGCGTTGTAGAGGAGGACGAAGCAGGCGGCGTAGAGGGCGAGGGTCGCCGGGAGCGACGGCCGGAACCAGGCGAACCAGTGTTTCGCGACCAGCCAGGCAACGCCGGCGAGGCCGAGTGGGGCGAGGGCGACCGGGACCGCGTTGACTGCCGTGATCCGCGCGAAGGTGACGCTCCCGAGGCGCCAGCGGGCTCCCTCCCGACGCGGGATGAGGGAGATCCCCGTCGGTTCCCCCCCGAGCACCCCGCCGACCAGGAGGTGCGCCAGTTCGTGCAGGATGACCCCCGCCAGGTTCCAGAGTGCCAGGACGAAGATGCCCGACCTCCGTGACCGGCGGTGGAGGGCCGCCAGGAGGATGACCAGGGCGATGCCGCATATGTGCCAGAGGGGGTTGTGCGCCATGGCCGCCAGCATACCGGAATCCCCGCCGCTTGGCAAGAGTGGGGGCTTGACATTTAGGCGCGTTCGGCGTACAGTGCCGCCAGTCACAGGAAGTAGAGCAGATAACCGATAATACTCAACCATCCGCGAGGGTGGGGCGGAAAGCCTACAGGGTCTCCAGCAGACAGCCGGGTTACCGAAGTATCTCACGATATTCGGGGCCCGGCTTTTTTGTTCCCCACAACCAGACGCAAAGGGAGTGACAAATGAACATACTCAAGGCTTTGTTCCAGCTGACGCCGCAGGCAGGGTCCTGCACCGCGAGGGTCTGCCGCACCCGGAAGATCACCGAGCAGGTCTACGAGTGCCGGGTGAAACGGCCGAGCCCGAGGTACTGCGAGCACTCGCTCTCCATGGGGGACGGCTACCTCTGCAAGCACCATGACCGGTCGGGATTTGCTCAGAGGTAGCGCCAGATACATACCCCGTTCCCTCGCGGCCTTCGGCGCGCTTCTGCAGGCTCTTTTCCTCGGTGGCTGCACCGGCGGATCCGGTATGGCCGCCTACCGGCAGGGGGACTACGCGGGGGCGCTCCGGGAGTTCCGGGCCGAGGACGACCCGGCGGCGGCGTTCGCCCTCGGCGTCATGCAGTACAAGGGGGAGGGGGCGGCACGCGACCCGGCCGAGGCGGCGCGCTCCTTCCGCCGGGCCGCCGACCACGGGCATGCCGGTGCGCAGTACGATCTCGGGCTTCTCTACCTCAAAGGGGAAGGGGTCGACAGGGACTACCGCGAGGCGGCCCGCTGGTTCCGGCTCGCCGCCGACCAGGGGTACGACAAGGCGCGCTACAACCTGGGGCTCATGTACGCCAAGGGTGACGGGGTGGCGAAGGACCGGAGCGAGGCGGCCCGCTGGTTCCGGCTCGCCGCGGAGCAGGGGTACGACAAGGCCCAGCTCGACCTCGCCTTCATGTACCTCAAGGGGGAGGGGGTCGCCAAGGACCGCGCCGAGGCGTTCCGCTGGCTCCGCGCGGCGGCCGGCCAGGGAGACGGCGAGGCCGAGCTCTGCGTCGGGCTCATGTTCGCGCGGGGGATCGGCGTGGCGAAGGATCGGGACGAGGCGGCCGCCTGGCTGAAGAAGGCGGCGGACAAGGGGTATGCCCGGGCGGAGCGGTACCTGAAGGAGCTGGAGTGATGAGACGTCCGGTTTTTCATGAAGAAAGCATTGACTCGGTCATAACCGCTTGTATACTTGACTCATAGGATAAAGAACGACCACGTCTCATTGCACTATTTTGACGGATACGATAAGGCTTGCGCCTGAGGAGGTATGTATGGAGCGCATAACGCGAAACGTCTTCCGGGCAGCAGGAGGGGTTCTGCTGGCCCTTATTATCGGCATCGGGGGAGCGCCGGCCTCGGCCCTGGCGGGTTACGTCTCCACTCCGGTCAGGCTCCACGACCATGTGCCGCTAGCGGCAGTGGCCAAGGCCCAGGCGCTCGGCAGGGTGCCCGGTGCCAACGCAATCCAGCTCGCTCTTTCGCTCCCCCTGCGCAACCAGCAGGAGCTGGAGGAGCTCCTCATCCATCTCTACGACCCGGCCGACCCGCTCTACGGCCACTATCTCACCTCTCAGGAGTTCACCGACCGGTTCGCCCCGACCCAGGAAGATTACGATGCCGTTGCCGCCTATGCGCAGAGCATCGGCTTGACGGTGACCGGCACCCATCCCAATCGGACGCTCCTGGACGTAAGGGGCCCCGCCGCTGCAATTGAGGCTGGCTTCAACCTGCACCTCAATAACCATCTGGCGCCGGACGGCCGGATGTTTTACGCCCCCGACAACGACCCCGCGGTTCCCGATTTCATTGCCCAGCGCATCGGGGGGGTGATCGGACTGGACAACTCGGCTGTCTGGCATACGCACAGCCGGCCCGAGGACATGAAGGCATCACCCCTCCAGATAGGGACCGGTCCCAATGGCGGCCTCGCCCCCGCAGACATCGTGACCGCCTACAACCTCTCCGGCGTGACTGCCGCGGGTTCCGGCCAGACCCTCGGCCTGTTTGAACTGGACGGGTACAACCAGTCGGATGTGACCTCCTACGAGAACTATTTTTTCACGAATAACCCCAAATTCCCCAATTTCCAGTATGTGCCGCTCCAGAACGTCCTGGTTGACGGTGTCTCCGGCAGGGCCGGGACCGGCGCTGACGAGGTGACGCTCGACATCGAGCTGCAGATCGCTCTCGCGCCGCGCGCCGCCAGGATCATCGTCTACGAAGGGCCGAACTCCAACACGGGGGTCGTGGACACTTACAACCGCATCGCCACGGACAACCTTGCCACTCAGATCAGCACCTCCTGGGGGCTGAGCGAGGGGCAGAGCAGCCCGGCGACCATGAGCAGCGAGAATGCCGCTTTCACGCAGATGGCCCTGCAGGGGCAGTCGATCTATGCCGCATCGGGGGACAACGGCGCCTATGACAACGGCTCCGCCCTCAGCGTCGACGACCCCGCCTCCCAGCCTTACATGGTCGGGGTGGGGGGGACCCAGCTTTACGTGAACACGGGGGAAACGTACAATCGTGAGACCGTCTGGAATGTGAACAACACGGTGAACGGCGGGGCCGGGGGGGGCGGTGTGAGCGTCGTCTGGAGCATACCCTCCTGGCAGCTGGGAGTGGCGGGCACGGCGTCGGCCACCATGCGGAACGTGCCGGACGTCTCGCTCAACGCGGACCAGTACACCGGCTATGCGATTTTCTACCGGGGAGGATGGACGATTTACGGCGGTACGAGCTGCGCCGCTCCCCTCTGGGCCGCGTTTACCGCAAGGGTCAACCAGCAGCGCACTGTCAACGGGATGGCCCACTTGGGGTTTGCCAACCCCACCCTGTACCCGCTCGCAGCGAACCACGGCGCGGATTTTCATGACGTCACGACCGGCACCAACCTCTACTATGCGGCGGGAGCGGGATACGACAACGCCACCGGCTTGGGGTCCTTCAACGGCGCCACTATGCTGAACGATCTGGCCCCTGTGACGCCCCCCACGACCTCGCCGCCTGTCCCGACCGGCCTGACCGCGACCGCCGGCAACGGGAGCGTTACCCTGAGCTGGGGCGCCAGCTCGGGTGCGACGAGCTACAGCGTCTATCGCAGCATAACGACAGGAGGGGAGGGCTTAACTCCGTTCCAGTCCGGCATCACCGCGACGACCTTCACCGACACCGCCGTGACCAACGGCACGACCTACTACTATCAGGTCTCGGCCACGAACAGCATAGGGACGTCGAACCCGTCGGGCGAGGTGTCGGCGACCCCCGTGGCACCGCCGGCGTTGGCCATCACGAGCGGCCCGACCGCGACGGCGGGCAAGACCTTCGCGCAGATCCAGTGGAGCACCAACCTCCCCGCCACGTCGGCGGTGAGCTACGGGACTTCCCTCGGCAATCTGACCGCCACCGTCTCGAACGCGAGTGCCGTGTCGTCCCATTCGGTGAAGGTGTCGCCGCTGGCGCGCCATACGACCTACTACTACAAGGTGTCGTCCACAGCAAACGGCGTCACCGTTTCGTCGTCGGGGACGGATCATTTCACCACCCAGTAAGTGCCCGCGCTCGAAGACCGGCAGCGGTCCGCCAGCAAAAAAGCCCCGAGCAATCGGGGCTTTTTCTTTGGAGAGCAGCCGACAGATTCCCGTCGGCCGGGGAACCCCATGCAGGTCAGATCCCCGCATACCACTCGTACCCCTGGTCTTCCCAATACCCACCCTTCCCCCCGCCGATCCGGGAGAAATCGTCGACCACCTCGATCCGCATGACGTACTTCGCCATCTTGTAGCCGAGCTGCCGCTCCAGCCGCAGCCGGAGCGGCGCTCCGTTCTTGACGGGGAGCGCCTCGCCGTTCAGCTCGTAGGCGAGGATCGTCTGCGGGTGGAAGGCGTCCTCCAGGTCGATGCTCTCATAGTAGGGGGAGCTGCCGTCTTCTTCCATTGGGTCGGCGCAGTGGAAAACGACGTACCGCGCCTCTGGTTTCAGCCGCACCGCCTCCAGCAGCGCCCCGAGCCGCGCCCCTTTCCATTTGCCGATGGCGCTCCACCCCTCCACGCAGTCGTGCCGCGTTATCTGCGTGCGGCTCGAGAGCTTCCGGATTTCCGCGAGCGAAAAAGACCCCGGCCGTTCCACCAGGCCGCCCACCGCGAGGCGGTACCCCGCAAAACCGTTCTCCATCAGCGCCGAGTACGCGGGGTTTCGCGGCTCCGCCGTCCCGTTGCTCCTGAACTGCGGCGAGAGGTCGGCTGCCGTGAATTCCTGCGCCATCGCCCTGCGTGGCAGGATCAGTTTATGAACCCGGCGGTTCAGCTTCTCGCCCATACCGAGCACCTTCGGGAACCAGGTGGTCTCCGAGAGCCGGTCGCAGCCGGCGAGCGCCGCCGCCCCCACGCCGGCGAACAGCCGCGCCAGGAGGCCCCGCCGGGTAAGTTTCGTTTCGTCACTCATGGTTCTTCTCCGCTTCGACCCTGAAGTAGCCGGTAATCATGGAACGGATATTGTTCCAGAAGCCGTTGACCGCAACCTGGAACACGTGGACGGCCGTGAAGAGGACCAGCGCCCAGGCGACGATGAAATGGAGCGACCGGACCGCCTGCCGGCCACCGAAGATGTCGACCCACCCCGGGACGAGCGCGTCGAGCGCGGGGGAAAGTCCGAGCCCCATCAGGACGATCAGGGGGAGGAGCCCGAAGATCACCGCCAGGTAGGCGCCTTTCTGCAGGACATTGTACCGCTTAGCCTCCTCCCCCTTCGCCCGGCGAAGGCACAGGTGGTCGACGATCGAGCGCCCGATGGAGCGCCAGTCCCCCCGCGTCGGGAGGAGGTCCCGCCGCAGGTGCCCGCTCGCGACGGTGTAGCCCACGAAACAGGCGACGTTGACAGCCAGCAGCGTGGCGAAGAAGAGGTGCCAGCGGCGCGCCATGGCGAGCCACTGCATGCCCGGTATCGTGAGCCACGACGGGAAGCCGCGCGCGCCGATCTCGCCTTCCGCGTTTTTCGAGGCGCCGAGGACACCGGTCGTACGGAACTCGCGGCCGAAGATCCGCGTGACCCCCACCACGTCCCCCGTGTCGGTCTCCCGCCCCTGCAGCTCCAGGAAGGGGGGGGACGTGCCGTACGACTGCTCCCCCCAGTAGAGCGCCGGGTGGGCGTTGAAGATGTTGAGCCCGCTCATCAGCTGGATCGTGAGGAGCACGACGTTCAGCCAGTGCATGAGGCGCACGGGGAGTGAGTGGCGGTAGTATCTGGTCATGATCTCGTGCCTCCGGGATTCCGACAGGGCTTTCCAGAACACGATACCATAAACTTGTTCGGGTGCAACGGGCCGGTTGCGGGGCATCCACCGTCACGGACTTTGAATGAGAAGAATTGACCGCAGCTCCCGTATGAGGTACATTGAGATGGTTTTGTGTCTAAGTGCACCGGAAGGCTGTATGGAGGCCGACGAGATCACTGGATATACACAGTGCTGGACCAACAACCGGCCCCCGAGCCGGAAGGAAAGGATGACCATGACACAGGTAACCGTAGTGGCGAAGGTGGTAGCGAATCAGGATGCCGTGGACGCGCTGAAGGCGGAGCTGCTCAGGCTCATCGAGCCGACGCGGCAGGAAGAGGGGTGCATCGAGTACACGCTGCACCAGGACGGTTCCGATCCCGCGCTGTTCATCTTCTACGAGACCTGGGAGAGCGACGCCCACCTGGATCGGCACATGAAAACCGACCATTTCACGCGCTTCGTCGCCGCCGTCGAGGGACTCCTGCGCGAGATAGTCGTCAACCGGCTGATCCGCATCGCGTGACAGTTTCCCTGCCGGCCGGTCGCCTGCCAAGCCCCGGAATTGGGAGGGGGGAGCAAACGACCTGTGTAAAGGAGCACTCCATGCACAATCTCCTCCGTTCAGCGGCGATCCTGCTGCTGTTCGTTGCCGCCACGTCGTCCGCCGCCACCCGCAACGAGGCGGAATCGGCGGTAAAGGCGAGCTACCGGATAACGACCACGTCGCTTCTCGGTGATTTCAAGGGGATCGGCAGCGTGCTGACGCCGCGCCGTGAGGGGTTGCGGGCGAATCGCCCCAGTAAGGCGTTCAAGCCGAACGTGATCAGGGACCGCCAGCTTGCTGTCGCCGGGGGCGGGGATCTCCCTCTCGGCAAGGCCCACGGCGGTGCGCTGAAGCCGGGCGAGCGGCTTTACCTGTACGGAGTCGACATGGGCGACGATTACGTGCAGCTCGACCTGTTTACGGTCGCGACCTACGTTCTGACAGGCATACGTGGACCGACGCCGCTGCAGGCCTCCGTCCGCTTCCAGTACGACGGCGGGCTGGCGGCGGTGACCACCCGGCAGCTTCTGGCCGACATCGGCGAGTGGCTGGCCGTTGAAGGAGAGCCGCTCCCCGCTGCCGGGGGAACCCGCCCCGCAGCGGAACCGCCCGCCGGCGGTGGGGCAGCCACGATCCGGCTCGGTCAGACCCCGGAGGAGGTGACCGCGATCCTCGGCCCCCCCGAAAAGCAGATCCTTGTGGGCGCAAAGACGATCTTCCTCTATCGCAACCTGAAGGTGGTGTTCGTGGACGGGAAGGTCGTCGACGCCGAATGACGTGAGGCTGTACCGGGCGCCGAGTACATGCCCGAAGGAGGATACATGAAAGCTGTCGCCGCACTCGTTGCCGTGGCGCTGCTGCTGCCGGGACACGTCCTGGCAGCATCCGACTACGAGAGATGTCTTCAGGAAGAGGCGACGCTCCGGAAAGAGGAGAAGGAAAAGTGCAGCGGCCTCAGCTACCTCCTGAACCCGAGTGGCTGCTTCGCCGCCCAGAAGGCTGTGAAGGCGTTCACGAGCGGCGCGTGCCCCGGGACAATCAAGGCCGGAAGTGCCCAGCCGGTGCCGGTACCACCTGCTCCCCCATTGCCTGTGAAGACCCCGCCGGCGCCTGCCGCCGTGAAGGATGATGTTAAAGCGGGGAAAGATGAGTGCGACCGGCTCTGGGAGGAGAACG
The DNA here is from genome assembly GCA_035490915.1 of Geobacteraceae bacterium. GTDB lineage: Bacteria > Desulfobacterota > Desulfuromonadia > Geobacterales > Geobacteraceae > JAMPXD01. The sequence goes on along the minus strand of DATJLB010000363.1, from coordinate 2,299 downwards.
TGCGGCTTAAAGTTGAGGTAGACCGGCTCCGGAGCGAAATCGAACGGCTTAAAAAGCAGGACTGACCCGGCGCCATCCGGCGTCACAACCCATCACCATAAGGAGACAACATGAACCGACTGATCATTGCAGCCATTGCCACCTCACTTGTGATTCCCGCCATCGCCCGGGCCAACGAGACCATCGACAAGGCGGCACAGAAAAAAGGGGCCGTGAAGACGGCGTCCGGGATGGTGTACCGCTCGATCAAGGAGGGGAGCGGCGCGTCACCGACCGCCGCCAGCATCGTCGAGGTGAACTACCGCGGCACCCTCCCGGACGGGAAGGAATTCGACAGCTCCTACAAGCGCCACCAGTCCATCAAATTTCCGCTCTCCCGGGTGATCCCGTGCTGGACCGAGGGGGTACAGAAGATGAAGGTCGGCGGCAAGGCCGAGCTCGTCTGCCCCCCCGAGCTTGCCTACGGTTCCCGCGGCGCCGGGAGCGCTGTCCCGCCGAACGCGACCCTCATTTTCGAGGTCGAGCTGCTCGACGTGCAATAGTGGCGCTCCCGCCAACGATATACCGGGCCAGTCTCCACCTGGCCGACATCGGCCGCGGCGTGTACGAGACGATCCAGACGAGCGTCGCCCAGGAGTTCATCGCGGCGCTCGCCGCTCGCCTCGAACGGGTCATCATCTGGTTCGTCACCATCACCGAGGCGACGATCTACCTGACGATCGGCGCTGAAACCTTCGATACGGCCATCCGGGTGAAGGCGGGGGCGTCATGAGAGTGGCACGGCGAATGCTGTTCGGTGTCGTCGTCCCTCTGCTGCTCCTGACCGGGCTTGCCGGGGTGGGCACCGACTACGACCCCCGGGCGACGCAGCGGAGCGTCATCAGCGACGAGCGCCTGCGGCTCACCGCGAGCTACTGCCTCACGCACTACGGGATCGAGAGCGCCGAGCTGCGCGACCCGCAGCTGGTGGTCGTCCACTACACGGCGTTCGCCACCCTGGAGGAATCGTACCGCTTTTTCGCGCCGGCGCGCCTCGATCCGGTGTCGCGCCGGGACATCAAGGGAGGGGGGGCGGTGAACGTATCGGCCCACTACCTGATCGACCGGGACGGGACGGTCCTGCAGCTTGCGCCCGACAACGTCGTCTGCCGCCACACGATCGGCTTCAACTGGACCGCCATCGGCATCGAGAACGTGGGGCGAAACGCCGCCGACCTGACCGCGGCCCAGGCCTCGGCCACCGCCGACCTGATCGGTCGCCTCGTCACCCGCCACCCGTCGATCGCCTACCTCATCGGCCACCACGAGTACCGCCGGACCGACCTTCCCCACTACCGCCTCTTCCGGGAGAACGACCGCTCCTACCGCTTCACCCCGAAGGTCGACCCGGGGCCGGCGTTCATGGGACGGGTCCGGGGTTTGCTCAGGGAACGTCACGGGATTGTCCTGAAGGATTAGGCGCGGGAAAGTGAGGTGCACCCGGATATCGCTGTTTCTGCGGCGGCCTGGGGTGTCTAGTTGCTGCTGATGCGGCTCCCCCGGAACGCGACTTCGAGGCGGAAGGTGATGGCGAGTTTAGCGGGGAGGTTTCCGTCGGCGGATCTCGGCCACGAAACTTCGGGTTGAACTTCGTAAAAGAGCCAGCTTCGCAGGAAATTCTGGCGGTAGACGGCAAAAAGGCGATAATTCTGTACCATGTCAGCAAAAGCGGTGTTGCCGTAGACTCCTCCCGTCAGGGTGATGGCGCGCCGGGGCGACAACTGCTTGAGCATGGAGAGTTCGGACCCCCACTCCAGCCCGTTGATCTCCTCTGATGCCGTTCCTGAACTCGCCCAGCGGAGGAGCAGGTTCGGGCCGAACGCCCTGTCGATCGTAATTTCCGTGGTTTCCCCTAAAAAGTCGCTATTCTTAACGAAGAATGTCTCGGCAAACTGGAAGAGGGAAAATTGGCCGAGATGGTGGTTGTACTGGAAACGGCTGCGCACGAAGGCCTCTAAAGGAAGCCTGATACGAACGCCCGCCCCGAGGAACAGGTTGAGCTCGGGCTTCTGGACCAATTCGTACCGAAGCTCCGTGTTGGCGAAGTGGGTGGTCGGGGTGGTCCTGTCATAGCCAGGCCTCCCCGGATCCTGCGGGAGACTCTGTGATGTAGTCGGCTCGGCCGTTCTTTCCCCCGCGAGGCTGAGGGTGAGCCGCTCGCTGATCTTTGACAGGGTTAAACTTGTCCTCAGACCCGGACCATACTTCAGGCTCCCTCCCCGATCTATCCTGAGCGAGTTTATCCAGCGGAAATCGTACC
>DATJLB010000362.1:0-5495 GCA_035490915.1 Geobacteraceae bacterium | reverse complement strand
GCCAGGAGGATGGCTGTTTCCCCTCCCCCACACCGGTGGAAACTTCGTCTCCCCCCCCGCTGAGGCCGGTTCTATTTGCAAAAGAACCTTTCCTATGCTACCTTTACGGAAAATTATCCCCGGAGAAAAAGCATGGACTTCACCGTTGCCCTTGCGCAGGTCAAGCCGAAGCTGGGATGCATTGCGGACAACCTCGCCATGATCGAGGCTGCTGTGGAAAAGGGGATCCAGGAGGGAGCAGGGCTGGTCATATTTCCCGAGCTAGCCCTCACTGGCTACTTCCTCAAGGATCTTGTGCCGGAGGTGGCCCTTCCTCTCGACTCTCCCGAGATCATGAGGCTCGTGGAGCTTTCCCGCCACATCTCCATCGCTGTCGGCTTCGTTGAGGTTTCCCGCGACTACCGCTTCTTCAACGCCGCCCTCTACCTGGAGGACGGGGCGATCCGTCACCTCCACCGCAAGGTCTACCTTCCCACCTATGGCCTGTTCGACGAGCAGCGCTACCTTGCCCGCGGTGAGCGGTTGCGCGCCTTCGACTCCAAGTTCGGCCGGGTCGGGATTCTGGTCTGCGAAGACATGTGGCACCTGTCGGCTCCCTACATCCTGGCGATGGACGGGGCCACCACCCTCTTTTGCCTCTCCAGCAGTCCGGGACGGGGAATCACCGCCGAGGAGAGCCTCGGCTCGACCTCTGCCTGGCAAAAGCTCACGGCTACCACCGCCATGTTCCTCAACTGCAGGGTTCTATATTGCAACCGGGTCGGCTACGAGGACGGAGTGAACTTCTGGGGAGGCTCCGAGGCGGTTGATCCGTCGGGGAGTGTCACTGTACGCGGGAAGATACTGGAGGAGGATTTCGTGCTGGCACGGATCGGGGAGGGGGCGCTCCGTCGGGAGCGGATCTTCTCCCCCATGATGCGCGACGAAAGCCTTCCCATCACCATGAAGGAGCTGCGCCGGATCGAGAAGGAGAGGGCCTGCTGATGTCGATCCTCACGGTCAATGCGAAATTGTTGCGAAAAATTCTGGTCGGCTTCATCCGGGAAGAGGTGACCAAGGTCGGCATCTCCCGGGCGGTGCTCGGCCTCTCCGGCGGGATCGACTCGGCATTGGTCGCCTCCCTGGCGGCCGAGGCGCTTGGCCCGGAAAACGTCCATGCCTGTGTCATGCCGTACCGTACCTCGAACCCGGAGAGCGAGGAGCACGCCCGCCTGCTTGCCGAGCAGCTCGGGATCTCCTTCGAAGTGATCGAGATCACCCCTATGGTGGACGCCTACTTCGGGCTTTTCCCCGATGCGGACAACATGCGGCGGGGGAACAAGATGGCCAGGGAACGGATGACTATCCTGTACGACCATTCGGCAGCCCAGTCGGCCCTGGTGCTCGGCACCAGCAACAAGACCGAGCTGCTTCTCGGCTACGGCACCCTGCACGGCGACATGGCGAGCGCCCTCAACCCGATCGGCGACATCTACAAGAGCCAGGTCTGGCAACTCTCCGAGGAAATGGGAGTGCCCCGGGCGATCATCGACAAGAAACCCTCCGCCGACCTCTGGGCAGGACAGACCGACGAGCAGGAGCTTGGCTTCACGTACCGCGAGGTGGATGAGCTCCTCTACCGGATGGTGGACCTGCGCTGCAGCCGGGAAGAGCTGGTGGCGCTCGGCTTCGCGCCGTCGTTCATCGACCTGATCTACGGCAAGGTGCAGAATTCCCACTTCAAACGGCGGCTGCCGGTGATCGCCAAGGTATCGAACCGGACCATAGACCGGGAATTCCGCTATTCCCGCGATTGGGGGAAATAGAAACGCGCCTTTTCCGCAATCTCGGCGTTGGCCGGCGGGGCTTGTGCGGCGTACCTGATGTACGCCTCGCCTCCCCTTGGCCGCCTTGACCTTGCGGAAAAATCGCGTTTCTCACTTCGAGAATGCCCTTAGGAACTCTTTACATCGTCGCCACGCCGATCGGCAACCTGGAGGACATCACCCTCCGGGCGCTCCGCATCCTGAAGGAGGTGGGGCTGATCGCCGCCGAAGATACACGCCATTCACGCAAGCTCCTCTCCCATTACGGCATCTCCCGGCCGCTTACCTCCTATTTCGACCACAACAAGGAGTTCAAAGGGAACTACCTTCTGGAAAAGCTGACGGAAGGCGTTTCTGTGGCTCTTATCTCGGACGCCGGTACCCCCTGTATCTCCGATCCCGGCTATCAACTGGTGCGAGATGCGGTGGCGGCAGGCATTACGGTGGTGCCGATTCCCGGCCCCTCGGCGGCAATCACCGCCATCGCGGCGTCCGGCCTTCCCACCGATCGCTTTGCCTTCGAGGGTTTTCTGCCGAATCGCCAGGGGAAAAGGCGGGAGCGGCTTGCCTCCCTTCGGGATGAACGGAGCGTGCTGATCTTCTATGAATCGCCGAACCGGCTTGTGGCGACCTTGGAGGACATGGCGGAGATTCTCGGAGACCGGGAAGCGGTGGTTGCCCGCGAGTTGACCAAGCTCTACGAGGAGTTCGTTCGGGGATCGCTCACCTTCCTCGCGGAGAGGTTCAGAGAAAGGAAGGTGAGGGGGGAAGTGGTGGTCATTGTGGCTCCCGCCACCGAGCAGCAGGAAAGGGAGGGATCCTCCGTATCTTCCCTCCTGCAGAATCTGCTGACGTCGGGCGATATTTCCCTGAAGGATGCGGTGAAACGGGTTGCTCTGGAGACCGGCGCGCCGCGCGGCGAGGTCTATGACGAGGCGCTCCGGGTGAAAGCAGGCCTGAAGAAATAATGGTGTCAGCGGAGGGGGCATGGAAAAGCTGAATGCACAGGGACTGGTGAGAATCATCAGTACGGGAGCGAACCTCATCTACGTGGTGACCGACAACGAGCGGCGCACTGAAGGGGTCGTAGCTCAGGCGGCGGCCCGGCTGAAAGGGGTCGATCTCCCCTACGTCTGGAACTGCACCGAGGGGTTGAGCCGCGGCGGTGCTACCGTGCCCGATACCGTCGAGCCGCTGCGCGCCCTTGATTTTGTCCTTGCCCAGCCCGGTCCGCTCCTGTTCGTGTTCAAGGACCTCTGCTGGTTTTGGGAGGATGGACCGTTCGTCGTCCGAAAGCTGAAGGAGTTCGCTTCACGCGCCAAGTCCAAAGCCTTGGTGATCCTCGGCCAGGCGGAGGATATCCCGGAAGGGCTCAGGGAAGATCTGACCATCCTTCAGCAGGGTTTGCCGACCATCGAGGAGATTCGTTCCTTCTTGGAGCAACTCCAGGGGAGGGAGCCCCTTTTGGCGAAGTGCTGCGGCGAAAACCCCGTGCTGATGCGGGATCTGGTCATGGCGGCCCAGGGGCTCGACCTGATCGACATCGAGCGCGGTGTCCGGGCACTGCGCCTCGCCCCGGATGCGGGGGGGGCGGAGACCGTCCGTGCCCTTTTTGAAACCAAGCGTCTCATCATCAGGAAGAGCGGCATCATGGAGTTCGTGGTGAACGAGGTCGGTTCCGATAAAGTGGGGGGGATGGAGAACCTCAAGCACTGGATGGCGCGACGAGAGAAGGCATTCGGGATCGAAAACATCTCCGCCGGAGTGAACATGCCGAAGGGGGTGCTGGTCATGGGGGTCGCCGGGTGCGGCAAATCATTGTTCGTCAAGGCGATTGCCTCCGAATGGCGGCTCCCGCTGATCCGGCTCGACATGGCGGCTGTCTACGAGGGTACCTACGGCACCCCCGAGTCGAGCCTGCGGAAGGCTTTTGTGACCGCCGAGGCGATTGCTCCCTGCGTTCTCTGGATCGACGAGATCGAGGCGGGAATCTCATCCCAAGGGTTCAAGGCGGAAGGGGGGGCTTCTTCGCGGGTCCTCGGCTCGTTCCTCACCTGGATGCAGGAGAAACGGACCCCGGTGTTCGTTGCCGCGACAGCCAACGCCATTGAGATGCTCCCGGCGGAGGTGCTCCGCAAGGGACGCTTTGACGAGATCTTCTACGTGGGGCTTCCCGACGTCAAGGCGAGGGAGGAAATCTTCCGCATTCACCTGGAAAGGCAGGGGATCGACCCCGCACCCTTCGACATCCCGCTCCTGGCCGGTTCGACCAAGGGATTCTCCGGGGCGGAGATCGAGCAGGCGGTCCTGGCTGCTGCCTTCGAGGCGCTGGCTGAGGGAAGGCCGATGGTGCAGCAGGACGTGATGGCCGCCGTGAGCCGTACCGTTCCCCTCTCCGTAACGATGGCAGAGCAGATCAAGAAGATCGAGGCGTGGGCGTTCAAGCGGGCGGTCCCCGCCTCGGGCAAATACAACCCTTAAGGAATACGCCTCGTGCAGAAGCTTTTCACAGGCTTAACCGGCAACGTCCTTATTTTAGGGCTCGTCAGCCTTTTCACCGACATCTCCAGTGAGATGATCTATCCCCTCCTGCCGCTCTTCCTCACGACGGTGCTGGGAGGGGGGCCGGCCTTCCTCGGGGTGATCGAGGGGGTGGCTGAGTCGACCGCGGCCATCCTGAAGCTCACCTCCGGAATCGTCTCCGACCGGGTGGCGCGGCGAAAGGGGCTGGTGCTGACCGGCTATGCGCTCTCCTCCTTTGCCCGGCCGCTGACAGCACTTGCCCGCACCCCGATCTTCGTGCTCTTCGTCCGATTTGCCGATCGGGTGGGTAAGGGTTTAAGGACATCGCCGCGGGACGCCCTGATTGCCGATTCCGTCGGTACCGCCGTCCGGGGGAAGGCGTTCGGCTTTCACCGTTCGATGGACCATGCCGGTGCGATTATCGGCCCCCTCATCGCCACTGCGCTTCTTACCTGGTATGGCACGGACATCAGGACCGTCTTCTGGCTTGCCGCCATCCCGGGCGGTGTGGCGGTCCTTTTGATCATTCTGAAGGTCCGCGAGGTGGAAAGACGGGGTGCGCAGAACGGCACGTCCCTCGGTGCCTTTCCCACGGGAAGACTCCGGACCTACCTCTTCATCCTCTTCCTGTTCACCCTCGGCAATTCGTCGGATGCCTTTCTCCTCCTGAGGGGGGGGCAGCTGGGGGTCGCGGCCGCCCGCATCCCGCTTTTGTGGGCCTTCTTTCACGTGGTGAAGATGCTCACCTCCATGCCGTTCGGGGCGCTGTCGGACCGGATCGGGAGGCGCGGGGTGATAGTCGCGGGCTGGGGGGTCTATGCCCTTGCCTACGCAGGGTTCGCCTTCGCTGCCTGCGAGCTGCACGTCTGGCTCCTGTTTGCCGTGTACGGCCTTTTCTATGGCCTGACCGAGGGGGTGGAAAAGGCTCTTCTGACCGACATCGCCCCGCCTGCCGAGCGGGGGAGCGCCTTCGGCTGGTACAACTTTGCCGTTGGCGCCGGTGCCTTGCCGGCAAGTCTCGTCTTCGGCTATATCTGGCAACAAATGGGGCCGAAGGTGGCCTTCGGTTTCGGCGCTCTTCTGGCCTGTCTGGCAGGCATTCTCCTCTACCTGTTCATACCCCCCACACCCTCGACGGGCGGAAGCCAACCCGCCTGAAACGTCATT
>DATJLB010000361.1:0-5708 GCA_035490915.1 Geobacteraceae bacterium | reverse complement strand
GAGGACGGGAGGGGTTATAAAGCTCGGAGAAATCATGGACAAGCTCGGCTTCGCTGGCCGGATCGCCAGCGTCTTCATAAACTCCAAACTCACCCCCCTGATCGTGGCGGCGGCGCTCCTGCTCGGCGTGTACGCGGTCATCGTGACCCCGCGGGAGGAGGAGCCGCAGATCGTGGTCCCGATGATCGACATCGCCATTCCGATGCCGGGGGCCACCCCCAAGGAGGTGGAAGAACGGGTTGTCAAGCCGTTCGAGTTCAAGCTGTGGGAGATCAAGGGGGTCGAGTACGTCTATTCCGCCAGCCGCCCCGGGATGGGGATCATCACGGTCCGCTTCCTGGTCGGCCACAACATGGACGACTCCCTGGTCCAGGTCTACAACAAGGTGATGAGCAACCGCACCGTCCTCCCCCCGGGGGCGGGGGAGCCGCTCGTCACGCCGAAGTCGATCGACGACGTCCCGATACTCGCGCTCACCCTCTGGTCGGACCGGTACGACCACTACGCCCTGCGCCGGATCGCCCGGGAGGTGTGCGACGAGCTGAAGAAGCACCACGACGTGGCGGAAACGGAGATCAAGGGGGGAGTCAGCCGGCAGCTCCGTGTCCTTCTCGACAACGGCAGAATGGCGGCCTACGGGGTGTCGCCGCTCCAGGTTCTCGGCGCACTCCGAAAGGGGGACGCGGCCCAAAGGTCGGGAACCTTCGCTTCCGGAAACAGGGAGTACCTGGTGGAAACCGGGGATTTCCTGACCGACGCCGACAGCGTCCGCCGGATCGTGGTCGGGGTCCACGACGCGCGACCGGTCTACCTGGAGGACCTGGCCCAGGTGACCGATGGCGCGGAAGAGCCGAGGGACTACGTCTTCTTCGGCACGGGACCGGCGGCTCCCCCCTCCTTCCTCCCCCCTCCTGGGGGAGAACAGAATGCTCTCCCCCAGCGGGGGAGAGATAGAGAGGGGGTGGGCATAGATGCAGGGTACAACCGGGCCGCCGACTACCCCGCCGTCACCCTGTCGGTGGCGAAACGGCGGGGGGCGAACGCCACCTGGGTTGCGGAGGACCTCCTGAAGAAGGTGGATTTCCTGAAGGGGAAGGTGATCCCTGCGGACGTCCGGATAACGGTCACCCGCAACTACGGCGAGACGGCACGGGAGAAGAACAACGAGCTCCTGTTCCACATGTTCCTCGCCGCCATCTCGGTCACGATCCTGATCGCCGTCTTCATGGGGTGGCGGGCGGGGGCCGTCGCGGCCATCGCCATCCCGGTGACCCTTGCCCTCACCATGCTGATCTTCAACCTGATCGGCTACACCCTCAACCGGATCACCCTCTTCGCCCTCATCTTTTCCATCGGCATCCTGGTGGACGACGCCATCGTCGTGGTGGAGAACATCCACCGCTACTTCACGACCACCAGGCTAAAGCCGCTGGAAGGGGCGATCCGGGCGGTGGACGAGATCGGCAACCCGACCGTCCTTGCCACCTTCGCGGTCATCGCTTCCATCCTCCCCATGGGGTTCGTGGGGGGGCTGATGGGTCCGTACATGCGGCCGATCCCGGTGGGCGCCAGCATGGCGATGCTCTTCTCGCTCCTGATCGCCTTCATCGTCACCCCCTACTACGCCTTCCGGTTCATGAAGGGGGAATCCCACTTCGGCACCAACGCCCCGGCCGAGGAGTCGCGGCTGACCACCTTCTACCGGTGGGTGATGGGGGCGCTCCTGCACCGGAAGCACCTCCGGCGCGCCTTCCTGACCGGCGTGGTGATCCTGCTCGTCCTTTCCTGCTCCCTGGTATACTTCAAGGCGGTGACGGTCAAGATGCTCCCCTTCGACAACAAGAACGAACTCCAGGTGATCATTGACGCGCCGGAGGGGACGACCCTGGAGGAGACGGCGCGGATCACGCGGGAGATGGGGGACGCCCTGCGCACCGTCCCCCAGGTGACCAACTTCCAGACCTATGTCGGGATCTCCTCCCCGTTCAACTTCAACGGGCTCGTCCGCCACTACTACCTGCGCAGGGGGGCGAACCTCGCCGACATCCAGGTGAACCTCGTGCCGAAGGGGGAGCGTTCCCTCCAGTCCCACGACATCGCCAAGAGGGTGCGGCCGCTGTTGACCGCCATCGCCGAACGGCACGGGGCACGGGTGAAGATCGCGGAGATCCCTCCGGGGCCGCCGGTCCTCTCGACACTGGTGGCCGAGGTGTACGGCCCGGACGACGCGAACCGGCGCGGCATTGCGCGGCAGGTGAAGAATATCTTCAGGAAGACCGCCGGCGTGGTGGACGTCGACTGGTACGTGGAGGACAACCAGCCGAAATTCCGGTTCGTGGTGGACAAGGAGAAGGCGGCCCTGGCGGGGATCGCGACGGAGGACGTGGCGAGGACCCTCAAGGTGGCGCTCGACGGGGAGAACGACGGGCTCCTCCACCTGCCGCAGGAGAAGGAGCCGGTCGCCATCAACGTCCGCCTTCCGCTGGAGCAGCGGAGCTCCGTTTCCGCGCTCTCCTCCATCTACGTCCCGTCGCCGCGGGGGAATGTCCCTCTTTCCCAACTGGTCAGGGTTGGTGAGACCGACGAGGACAAGAGCATCTACCGGAAAAACCTGAAGGACGTGGTGTACGTGGTCGGGGACGTGGCAGGTGTGGTGGAGGCTCCGGTCTACGCCATCCTGAAGATGCAGAAGGCGATCGACGCCATTCCGCTGCCGGGGGGATATCACATCGAGCAGTTGGCCGCCCGCCAACCCTGGAGCGAGGAACGCCCGGGGATCAAGTGGGACGGGGAATGGCACATCACCTACGAGGTCTTCCGCGACCTCGGCTTTGCCTTCGGGACGGTGATGCTCCTCATCTACTTCCTGGTGGTCGCCTGGTTCAAGGACTTCACCACCCCCCTGGTGATCATGGCGCCGATCCCGCTGACGCTGATCGGCATCCTCCCGGGGCACGCCATCATGGGGGCGTTCTTCACCGCCACGAGCATGATCGGCTTCATCGCGCTGGCGGGGATCATCGTCCGCAACTCCATCATCCTGATCGACTTTGCGGAGATGAAGCGGCGGGAGGGGCTGCCCCTGGACGAGGCGATCATCGAGGCGGGGGCGGTCCGCTTCCGCCCCATGCTCCTGACCGGCGCAGCGGTGGTGGTGGGAAGCTTCGTCATCGTGTTCGACCCGATCTTCCAGGGGCTCGCCCTGGCGCTCATGTGCGGCGAGATCGCCTCGACCACCCTTTCCCGGGTGACGGTGCCGGTGTTGTACTATATGGTGCAGTCATGGAAAGAGAAGAGGCAGGCATTGGGGGACGAGGCTCCGGTAAACTTGGAGCTCAGTGCCTAGCGCCTGATTAAAGGAGATTTCAATGTTCTGGAACAAAGAAGAGAAACCGGCAGGTGACGAAAGCGTGACGGAGCGGGTCGCCATCGAGGCGGAGGGATTCTTCCGCTCCGGGAAGATGCACTGCGCCGAGGCGGTGCTGCTGGCGATCAGGAACGCCTTTCGGCCCGAGGTGCCCGCCACGGTGGTCGAAGTGGCGAGCGGGTTCGGCGGGGGCTCCGGCACCGGCTGCCTCTGCGGCGCGGTGGCAGGGGGGACCATGGCGCTCGGCCTGGTCCTGCCTGAGGAGAAGCGGCGGGTGAAGCGGCTCACCCAGGATCTGCACCACTGGTTCAAGGGGGAGTACGGCGCCGTCTGCTGCAGGGTCGTCCTCCAGCGCAACGGCAAGGCGTGCGCCGAGCTGACGGGGAAGGTTGCGGGCAAGGTGGCGGAACTGCTATCATAGGGGGGCGGGCGCGGTCTTCCGCCCATCTCGCCGCCGTGTCCTCGAAACCCTGCCTCAACGTAGCGCGGCTACTCGGCACGGTTTCTGCGGGCCGGCGACGATCTGGCCGAAATCTCGCGCCCGGTTGGCAAAACACATGAAGGAGGAAACTATGTACATCGACAGGTGGCTGCGTCTCATCGCCGGGTTCTTCGTGCTGCTCTCGCTGGCCCTCGCCCACTTTCACAACCCAAACTGGCTCTGGTTCACGGCGTTCGTCGGGCTGAACCTCTTCCAGTCGGCCTTCACCAACTGGTGCCCGATGATGTCGATCCTCGGCAAGCTGGGGGTGCCTAAACTACCGAAATAGAGTGCTGCGAACAAATAGTACGCAGCACGTCGCACACTGACGAGGTTTTCCATGCGCATCACCGTTCTCTGCGACAACACGGTCGGCCCGCTGGCGGGGACGCTCGGCGAGCACGGCTTTTCCGCCCTGGTGGAGTGGCCTGGGGGGAGTCTCCTGTTCGACACGGGGCAGGGGGATACCCTCCTGCCCAACGCCCTGCGGATGAACCGGGACCTCCACCGGGTGGAGCGGGTCGCCCTCTCCCACGGCCACTACGACCATACCGGCGGGCTCCTGCCGCTCCTGCGCAGCTGCGGCGGCAAGGAGATCTTCGCCCATCCGGGGATCTTTTCCCGCCGCTACCGGGTTAAGGACACCGGCGAGAGCGTCCCCATCGGCATCCCATATGACGAGGCCTTCCTGCGCGGCATGGGCGCGCGCTTCAGCTTCGGCGAGCGTTTCCGGGAGGTCGTGCCCGGCATCTTCCTTACCGGTGAGGTGCCGAGGCATTCCCCGTTCGAAAAGGGTGATGCGGCGCTCTGCTGCGATGACTCGGGCTGCGCGGCGGACCCTCTGGCGGACGACCAGTCGCTGGTGATCCGGACGCAGAAAGGGCTCGTGCTGGTCTTCGGCTGCTGCCACGCCGGACTGATCAACACGATCGAGCATGCCCGACGCGAGACCGGCGTTGCCGAGGTCCATGCCGTCGTCGGCGGCACCCATCTCGGCTTGTGCGGACAGCCCCAGCTCGATGAGACCATCCGGGCGCTCAGGCAATACCCGATCAAGAAGATCTGTGCCGGCCACTGCACCGGCTTTGCCGCCTCGGCCCGACTCGCGCGGGAATTCCCCGGGCAGTTCCATCCCGCGCAGGTCGGCTATACGCTGGAAATACAGGAGTGATCGTAAAGTTAGGAGGCTCTTGCAAAAGCATCAATACCGGATTGCCGCGCTTCGCTCGCAATGACAACAAAGCCGCAATCGCTGTCATTGCGAGGAGGGACGACGAAGCAATCTCGGTTTTCGAAGAACCTCATAAGGAAAATGCTATGAAAACAAACCTGGAAGAGAAGGCGCTGCTCCTCAGGACCCTCGGCCATCCGGTGCGGCTCAAGATAGTGGCGGGGCTCACGGGCAGGTGCGCCTGTGTGAAGGAGATCTGGGAGTGCCTGGAGATGCCCCAGGCGGTGGTATCGCAGCATCTCAAGGTGATGAAGGAAAACGGCATCCTTGCCGCGCGCCGCGAGGGGGCGAAGGTCTGTTACTCCCTGAAGGACGATGCGCTGGCCGAGGTGGTCAGGGCGTTGGGGGTAAATGTCTGAAGGTCGTCAGCTCCTGCTGGATAGTGCCGAGCAGGCCGTTGATGATCTCGATTTCCTTCATGATTCGCCTCGCTTCGGTGGCGTTCGCCTCGATGAGACGGTCCACCTCCGTCACGTCGTTCCGGAGCACGTCCCCCATCATGATCTGCTGGATGCAGGTCTCCCGCAGCCTCTTGACCTTTTCGTTGTCCTCCAGCACGCTCTTCATGTAGAGCCGGTTGCCGCGCGCCTGTTCTTCGGTCGAGGTGGTGATCTTTCTGGATAGCGCCC
>DATJLB010000360.1:0-2316 GCA_035490915.1 Geobacteraceae bacterium | reverse complement strand
TCTGCCGGATCCTGGACGGCCGGCGGGTTGCCCCCCACGTCTCGTTCAACGTCAATCCGGGGAGCCGCCAGGTGCTGGAGAACGTGGCGAAGCAGAGCGGCTTCATGTCGCTCCTCATGGCGGGCGCCCAGGTCCACCAGCCGGGATGCCTCGGCTGCATCGGCATGGGGCAGGCACCCGGGACGAACCAGGTGAGTCTGCGCACCTTCCCGCGCAACTTCCCCGGCCGGAGCGGCGTGAAGAACGACCGGGTCTACCTCTGCTCCCCGGAGACCGCGGCGGCCGCGGGCATCTTCGGAGAGATCACCGACCCGCGGAAGCTCGGCGACCTGATGCCGTGGCCGAACGTCCAGAACCCGGAGCGGTACGTGCTGGACGATTCGAGCATCATCTTCCCCCTCCCGCCGGAGGAGGCGGCCAAGGCGGAGATCGTCACCGGCCCGAACATCGTGCCGTTTCCCGACTTCGAGGCGTTGCCGGAGGAGCTCGCGGCGGAGGTGATCATCAAGGTGGAGGACAACATCTCCACCGACACCATCATGCCGGCGGGGAACAAGGTCCTCCCGTTCCGGAGCAACATCCCGGCCATCAGCCAGTTCGTGTTCGACCAGGTCGATCCCGGCTTCCACACGCGCGCCAAGGAGAAGGGAAACGGCGTGGTGGTGGGTGGAGAGAACTACGGCCAGGGCTCTTCCCGGGAGCACGCAGCGCTCGCCCCCCGCTATCTCGGGATCCGCGCCAAGATCGCCAAGAGCTTCGCCCGGATCCACAAGGCGAACCTGATCAACTTCGGCATCCTGCCGCTTACCTTCAAGAACCCGGCGGACTACGACCAGGTGAAGCAGGGGGATACCGTGATGTTCAAAGGGCTCCGCAGTCTCGTCGCCTCCGGGGCGACGGAAATTCCCGTTTCGGTCGGCGGACGGGAGATCGTGACCGTCCTGGAGGTGTCCGACCGGGCGCGGCAGGAGCTCCTTGCCGGCGGGACGCTGAATTTTGTGAAAGATGCCAAGCATAACTCCCCCTAGCCCCCTCTTATCTTAAGAGGGGGAAATTCATCCTCCCCTTAAGTTAAGGGGAGGACGGGAGGGGTTATGAAAACGAGGTTTTCATGGAATCCAAACTACGCGCCGTTCTCCCCGACCACGACCTGCTCCGGATGTACGAGCAGATGGTCCTCTGCCGCGAGTTCGAGGAGGCGTGCGCCGAGCAGTACACCAAGGGGCACATCACCGGCTTCCTCCACCTGTACAGCGGCCAGGAGGCGGTGGCGGTCGGCTCCACACACGCGCTCCACAAGGACGACTACATCCTCTCCGCCTACCGGGAGCACGCCCAGGCGATCGTCCGGGGGGCGGAGCCCAGGCGGGTGATGGCCGAGCTGTTCGGGAAAGCGACCGGCATCTGCAAGGGGAAGGGGGGCTCCATGCACCTCTTCGATCCGGACCTCTCCTTCATGGGTGGGTACGCCATCGTCGGCGGCCAGTTCCCGATCGCCTGCGGGCTCGCATTCGCCTCCAAGTTTCGGAAGGAGGGGAGGATCGCCGCCTGCTTCTTCGGCGACGGGGCGGTGAACCAGGGGACCTTCCACGAGGGGCTCAACTGGGGGCGCCTCTGGGAGCTCCCCGTGCTCTTCGTCTGCGAGAACAACTTCTACGGGATCGGCACCTCCGTCGGCCGGGCCTCGGCCCTGGCGGACATCCACAAGCGCTCCTGCGGCTACGACGTCCCGGCGGTGCGGATCGACGGGATGGACGTGATGGCGGTCTTTGACGCGGTCAAGTGGGGGGCCGAGTGGGTGCGGGAGCACTCCCGCCCGTACCTGATCGAGGCGATCACCTACCGGTTCCGCGGCCACTCCATGGCCGATCCGGGCAAGTACCGGAGCGCCGCCGAGGTGGAGCTCTGGAAGGCGCGCGACCCGCTTCCCGCCTTCGGCAAAAGGCTCGTGGAGGAGGGGATTGCCACGCAGGAGCAGTTGGACAGGTTCCGCGAGACGGCCGTTGGCATCGTGCAGGAGGCAGTCAAGTTCGCCGAGGAGTCGCCGTGGCCGGAGGATGCGGCTGTGTACGAGGATATTTACGTTTAACCCCTCCCGGCCTCCCCTTAAGCTAAGGGGAGGTGAAAAGCCTTCCCCCTCTTAAGATAAGAGGGGGTAAGGGGGAGTTATGATTGGGGCAAAGGGAGTTATGAAGTTCTTGCGGAATGATCCCGCACTGAAGGAGCGGCGGAGAGAACTGCGGCAGAACCAGACGGATGCCGAAAGGGCTTTCTGGGCGCGTGTGCGGAACAGGCAATTTTTCGGGATGAGGTTCT
>DATJLB010000359.1:0-3228 GCA_035490915.1 Geobacteraceae bacterium | reverse complement strand
GAAGAAGAAGTAGCAGTTGGTTGTGCAACACCGGGGCGGGCGCGGCAATGGCGCCGCGTCCGCCCCACCTCATAACCCCTCCCGGCCTCCCCTTAACTAAGGGGAGGAGGATTTTACCCCCTCTTAAGTTAAGAGGGGGGAGGGGGAGTTATGATCGCGGTTGTTTCGAATTGTTACACAAGGCGGTCACACGTATGGACCAGGAAAATCTGCGGGAATGGGAATCCAAATGCATCCAGGAAGAGCCGCCGGAGTGTACGGCAGCGTGTCCCATTCATGTGGATGCGCGGCTCTTCGTGAAGGAGATGGGGCAGGGCGACGTTGAGGCCGCCTTCAAGGTCCTCGCCAAGACCATGCCGTTCCCCGGCATCCTGGGGCGTATCTGCGACCACCCGTGCGAGCTGCGCTGCAAGCGGGGGGAGGTGGAGGCGCCCATTGCCATCGGCCTCCTGGAGCGGCACTGTGTGGAGCACGCGGCCGGAAAGAACAGGATCCAGCTCCTATCCCGGAGGAGCCAGAGGGTCGCCGTCATCGGCGGCGGGTTCGCCGGGCTCTGCGCCGCCTGGGACCTGCTGAAAAAGGGGTTCCTGGTAACCGTCTTCGAGCGGAGCGACCGGCTCGGCGGGATGCTGTGGGAGCTTCCCGAGAGCCTTTTGCCACGCGAGGTGATCGATGAGGAACTGGCGGTCCTTACGACCCTGAAGGCGGAGGTCCGCCTCGGTATCTCCCTCGATGGGGAAGCGTTCGAGGATATCTGCCGTGAGTTCGACGCCCTTTTCATCGACCGGGAAGGGGTGGCAGGCTGCGCACTCCCGCTCGGGCGGGACGATCGCGGGGAGATCACGACGGACCCCGCCACCGGCGCCACGGACCGGGAAGGGGTGTACGCCGGCGGCGTGACCCGGATGAGCGGCGCCTGGTCGCCGGTCAACGAGGTGCTCCAGGGGCGCAAGGGGGCGCTTTCCATCGAGCGCTTTGTTCAGCGGGCCCAGATGGTGGCCGGCCGGGAGAACGAGGGGCCGTTCGCGACCCGGCTTTTCACCAGCATTGCCGGAATCGAGCAGGACCCCCGGGTCATCCCCGCGGATGCCGGTGCGGGGTTCACCGACGACGAGGCGCGGGCGGAGGCGGGTCGCTGCATCCAGTGCGAGTGCATGGAGTGCGTGAAGGTCTGCCTCTACCTGGAGCGCTACGACGGGTACCCCAAGAAGTACGCCCGCCAGGTCTTCAACAACGAGCGGGTGATCTTCGGTGCGGCCCACACGAAGAACCAGTTCGTCAATTCCTGCAGCACCTGCGGCCTCTGCGAGACCGTCTGCCCCAACGATTTCTACATGGGGGACCTCTGTCTCCAGGCCCGCCGGACCTTGGTGGAGCAGAAACTGATGCCCGCCTCGTTCCACGAGTTCGCCCTCCAGGACATGGCCCACAGTGGCGGCGAGCGCTTTGCCCTCTGCCGGCACGAGCCGGGGAAGAACGAGAGCGCCTGGCTCTACTTCCCGAGTTGTCAGCTCTGCGCCACCTCACCCGCGGAAGTGCTCTCCTCCTGCCGGTATCTGCGGGATAAGCTCAGCGGCGGGGTCGGGATCATGCTCGGCTGCTGCGGTGCCCCCGCCTACTGGGCGGGGCGGGACGACCTTTTCCGGGAGACGCTGGAAACGCTGCGCCAGGAGTGGGGGGGGATGGGGAGACCGAGGGTCGTCACTGCCTGTGCCACCTGCCGGAGCCTCTTCCTGGAGCACCTCCCGGAGATGGAGAGCGTGCCCATCTGGCAAGTCCTGGAGGAGGCCGGGCTTCCGCGGACAACCTGTGCGGCGTCCGGAACGACCGTCGCCGTCGCCGACCCCTGCATCACCCGTCACGACCCGGAAACCCGGGAGAGTGTGCGGCGGATTGCCGGGGCGCTCGGGATAGCCATCGACGAGTTCCTCCTGTCCGGCGGGAAGCCCGAGTGCTGCGGCTACGGCGGGCTCATGTTCAATGCCAACCCGAAGCTCGCCAAAGAGGTGATCGACCACCGCACCAGGGCGGAAATGCCACCTCCGGCAAAGCCCTTCGTGCAACCGGGCGGATGGTACCGGACTGCTCGGCAGGAGGGGACTGACACGGCCTACTACCGGACCGGGGTAAGCGACCACGACTACCTCGCATACTGCGCCATGTGCCGAGACAGGCTGGCTGCGGCGGGGAAGCGCGCGAGCCACCTGGTGGAACTTCTCTTCCCCGCCGTCGAGGGGGGCGATCCGGCCGGGCGGGGGTGGATATCCTGGTCCGAGCGCCGGGCGAACAGGGCAAAGGTGAAAGAGGCGATCCTCCGTGAACTGGGCGAGAAGGGAGAGGTGACCATGGCGGAGCACGAGGGGATCACGCTGTTCATGACCGACGAGGTGCGACGGCGGATCGACGAGCGGCGCATCCTGGAGGAAGACATACGACAGGTGATCCACCAGGCGGAGCAGAGCGGAAAACGGTTGAAGAACCTGCAGGCCGGCTCTTACCTCGCCTGCCACCAGCCGGAAAACGTCACCTTCTGGGTGGACTATACGCCGGTAGAGAACGGGTTCACGGTCCACAACGCTTACTGCCACCGGATGAAGATCGTGGGGGTCAAGTGATGGGCCAGCAAGAAGAGGCAAAGTCATGGAGCTGCGCCGCCTGCGGCGGGGAGTTGGGGGTCGTGAAGGTCGGCTTCACTTACATGAAGGGGAACTTCGAGGTGGATCTTCCCGCCTGCAAGGGGTGCGGCCTGGTCCTGGTGTCCGAAGAACTGGCGACGGGAAAGATGGCCGATGCGGAGCGCATTCTTGAGGACAAGTAGTGCATACGAATCGCCCCTTTTGCGTAAGGTGGCCGGCGCGACAATCCGGCCGGGGGGGCTCACTCTGACCGAGCGGGGGGTCGCGTTCTGCCGCTTCCCCTCAGGGGCGAGGCTCCTCGACGTCGGGTGCGGCGCCGGGGCGACCGTCGAGTACCTGCGCAGCCGGTACGGCTTTGCCGCCGCAGGCGTCGACATTTCCCGGCTGCTCATTGCCGAGGGCCTGGTCCGCGACCCGGCGCTGCCGCTGGTGGAGGCCGAGGCCGAGGCGCTCCCCGTCGAAGACGGGGTGCTGGACGGCGTCCTTTGCGAATGTGTCCTCTCCCTGGTGGGGGAGCCGCTCCGGGCGCTGCGGGAGTTTCGCCGGGTGCTCCGTCCGGGCGGCCACCTGATCCTGAGCGACATGTATGACC
>DATJLB010000358.1:0-12452 GCA_035490915.1 Geobacteraceae bacterium | reverse complement strand
CAGGCGGCGGGCGCCGAGCCGAAGGGGAACTGGTACGTGGATGCCGGCCAGGGGATGGGGCCGGTCATCACCATGGCCACCGAGCGCCAGGGGTACACCCTCGCCGACCGGGGGACCTACAACGCCTTCAAGGGACAGAAGACCAACCTCGTCATCCTCTTCCAGGGGGAAAAGGGGCTCTTCAACCCGTACGGCGTGATCGCCGTCAACCCGCGGAAGTTTCCCCACGTAAAGTACGACCTGGCCATGCGGTTCGTCGACTTTGTCACCGGCCCTGAAGGACAGCGGATCATCGCCGGCTACAAGGCCCACGGCGAGCCGGTGTTCTTTATCTACAAAAAATGACATACCGCGTGCTGCGTTCAGCGTACTGCGTATGAACCGCAGTTTCGCACGCAGCGCACAGCACGGATTCTATGGACTTCTTCGTCGAATCATTCCATACCGCGTTCGGCCTGATTGCGGCCCGCGATCCCGACGTGGTGAACGCGGTTACCGTCTCGATCGTCGTCTCCTTCTGGTCCACCCTTTTCGCCGCCCTCGCCGGGATCCCGGCCGGGGTGGTGATCGGCGTGGCGGATTTTCCCGGGAAGCGGGGGATGGTGACACTCCTGAACACCCTGATGGCGCTTCCCACGGTTGTGGTCGGGCTGTTCGTCTACAGCCTGATCAGCAGACAGGGGCCGTTCGGCGCATACGGGCTTCTCTTCACCCCCGAGGCGATGGTGATCGGCCAGACGGTCCTGGCGGTGCCGATCATGGCCAACTTCACCCTGAGCGCCATCAAGGGAGCCGACCCGCGCATCGTGCCGACCGCCCTCACTTTGGGGGCCGGCCCATTCGGGAGCATCTGCCGGCTGACCATCGAGCTCCGGTTCGGGATCATGGCCGCGGTCATCGCCGGCTTCGGCCGGGTGATCGCCGAGGTGGGTGTTGCCATGATGCTCGGGGGGAACATCCGCGGGTACACCCGCACCATGACCACCGCTATCGCCATGGAGACCGGGAAGGGTGAATTCGCACTGGGGCTCGCACTGGGACTGATCCTGATGACGGTGGCGCTGGTGGTCAACCTTTTCCTCAATCTCCTCCAACAGAGATGATCGATGGAGCCGCTCTACCGACTGAAAAACCTGCGTAAAAGCTATGGCTCAAGGGAAGTCCTCGCCATCGAGGATCTCTCCATCCGCGAGGGGGGCATCTACACGCTGACCGGCCCCAACGGCTCGGGAAAGAGCACCCTTCTGGGCATCCTGGCCTTCCTTTCCCCGCCCACTACGGGAGAGGTGCTCTTCGCCGGGGAGTCGGTGGCATGGAACTCCAGGTCTCTCCTCAGTCTGCGCCGGAATGCGACGCTCCTCCACCAGGCCCCGTACCTGTTCGATACGAGCGTGCGGGGAAACATCACTTTCGGCCTCAAGACCCGGGGGCTGACAGCAGGCGAGCAGCAGCGGCGCGTCGCAGAGGCCCTGGAGATGGTCGATCTTGTCGGATTCGAGAAGCGCAAGGCCCGTGAGCTTTCCGGCGGCGAGGTCCAGCGCGTCGCCTTGGCCAGGGCCCTGGCGCTCAAGCCGAGGGTTCTCCTCCTGGACGAACCGCTGGCAAACGTGGACCGGAAGTGCGCCGAACTGCTCGTAGAGGTGATTATCTCCCTCCCGGCGCGGGGGACAAGCGTGATCGTCAGCACCCACGATCCCGCGCACCGCCACCGCTTCGGAGGCAACCGGATCCATCTCGTCGCCGGAAGGCCGGCCGTGCCGCCGCATCATGCGCACGGTCCCGGATTGACGGAGCCGGAAGCCGGCTAGAACCGGAGGATGGTGACAGGGAGCCATAAAGGAGGATATATGACGGACAGACACGAGGTAGAGACGAAGCTGCGAGGCGAGACCCTCGTCCGGAAGGGACTCATGAAACAGCATGCCAAGATCCCGCAGCTCAGGCTCGTTCCGGACCTGAACGTCATCAAGATCGGCGGGCACGGCATCATCGACTACGGCCGGGAAGTGGTCCTTCCCCTGATGGAAGAGATCGGGGAGCTGTCGAAAAAACACAAAATCCTGGTGGTAACCGGCGGGGGGGTGCGGGTGCGCCACATCCTCGATATCGGCATCGACCTCGGAATGCCTACCGGGGTGCTGGCGGAACTGGCAGGTAAGATCAGCGAGCAGAATGCTGTCATCGTCAGCCTCCTCCTCTCCCGGTGGGGAGGGTCCCGCCTGAAGACCTCCGACCTCCTGGATCTGCCGACCATGCTTCATCTGGGGCTTCTGCCGGTAATCCACGGGACCCCGCCGTACGGCCTCTACGAGCACCCGCCGGAATTCGGCCTGATCCCGCCCCACCGCACCGACACCGGCGCCCTTTTGATGGCGGAGGTGCTCGGTGCCAGGAGCTGCATCCTGGTCAAGAACGTGGATGGACTCTACACCGAAGACCCGAGGGTCAATCCGAAAGCGCGGCTGATCGAGGAAACTACCGCGAAGGAGCTGATCGAGGCGGACATGGAGGACATGGTGATGGAGCGGAAGATGCTCTTCCTGTTGCGGGATTCGGCCAAGGTCACGGAGGTGCGGGTGGTGAACGGCCATGTGCCCGGCAACCTGGAGAAGGCGATCAACGGGGAAAAGGTCGGGACGGTGATCAGGGCTTGACCATCATATTGATAAAACCGACAAAAAAGGGTATATTCTGTAGTAGATTCTACTACGAAAATCCGTAAAGGAGGAGTCCTCATGCCAGGCAAAATCTTTTACCGGGAAAGAATGAAAATGATCGACGGTGCGAAGCAGCCCCGCTACGCGGTGATGGCGGTGGAGGGCGTTGACCTGAAGTTTTACGGTCATCATCTGCGGATGAGCGAGTTGAAGCAGATCGCCGAATCGGTCAGCGCTGAACTGATTCACCTGCAGAGAGGTCCGAAACACCTGGAGGAAGCGGCGTAAACCGCGTGTCCGCACGATGTCCGCGGAGCGGTACAAACGGCGAAGAGATTTCGTGTTTCCACGGCCGTTGACCACAATGGCCGTTTTTTTTATTCCCAGTTTTTTGAAGGAGAAACAGTGCCGACTTTTGAAGAAGCCCGCAGGATAATCCTCTCCAGCGTCGCCCCACTCGGGGTCGAGCGGGTGACAATCCTCGACTCCTTGGGCAGAGTGATCGCCGAAGACCTGGTCGCCCCGTGGGATATGCCGTTGTGCGACAATTCAGCCATGGACGGTTACGCAGTGCGAGCAGCCGACTGTGCGACAATCCCCGCCGTCCTCCGCGTCACCGGTTACATCCCGGCGGGCGGGGAGATCACCGGCCCCGTCGAGCCGGGGTGCGCCATCCGGATCATGACCGGTGCCCCCTTGCCCGCGGGCTGCGATGCAGTGGTACCCGTCGAGGAGACCGACGGTGGTGCCGAACAGGTCACGATAACGGTCTCCGTAAAGTCGCGCCAGCACATCCGCTTCACCGGCGAGGATATCACCGGGGGGTCGACGATCGTCCAGGCGGGAACCGTGATCCGTCCGGCCGAGATCAGCATGCTCGCCTCCTTCGGCAAGGCGATGGTGCCGGTCTTCCGCAGGCCCCGGGTCGCCATCCTTTCCACCGGGGACGAGCTGATCGAGCTCGGGGAGCCGCTCACGAAGGGAAAGATCGTCAACTCCAACGCCCTGTCGCTGGCGGCGGCGGTCCGCGAGATCGGATGCATCCCCCAGATCCTCGGCATCGCGCGGGACAACCGGGAAAGCCACCGGGAAAAGATGCTGGAGGGTCTCAAGGCCGACGCCATGATCACATCGGCGGGGGTTTCCGCCGGGGACCGGGACCTGGTGCGGGACGTGCTCGGCGAATTGGGTGTGAAGCAGCTTTTCTGGAAGGTGGACATGAAGCCGGGGGGACCGACCGCCTTCGCCACCTACCAGGGGAAGCCGGTCTTTTCCCTGCCGGGGAACCCGGTCTCCACCATGATCACCTTCGAAGAGCTCGCCCGCCCTGCGCTCCTCAGGATGATGGGGCACCGGCGGGTGCTCAAGCCTCTCGTCAAGGCGGTATTGCAAAGCGAGTTCCGGAAGAAACCGGGGAAGCTCCACTTCCTGCGCGTGAGGCTTGCCGTCGAAAACGGTCGCTACCTCGCCTACAGTTCCGGCGACCAGAACACCGGCATCCTGAAGACCATGCTGCTGGCCGATGCCATTGCCCTCCTCCCCGCAGAGCCGGCTTCCTTCTCCCCGGGAGAAGAGGTGGATGTCCACATCCTCTCCGGCAACGTTGAGATGCTGGAGGAATAACATCGGTATTCACGAGGTTCTTATGTCATTCAACCATTTCGATGCCAAGGGACAGGCGGTGATGGTGGACGTGAGCGGCAAGAGCGCGACCATGCGCACCGCCGTGGCCCGGGCAACCGTCACCATGAAACCGGCGACCCTCGCCGCCATCCTCGCAGGGAAGATGACCAAGGGGGACGTCCTCGCCGTCGCCCGCCTGGCTGGAATCGCCGCCGCAAAGAAGACCCCGGACCTAATCCCCCTCTCCCACCCGCTCGCCATCCACCATGCGGCGATCGAATTCAGTCCCGACCCGGACAGCGGCGTCGTGACGGTCGAGGCGACGGTGCGGGCGTTCGAGCGGACCGGCGTGGAGATGGAAGCGATGACCGCAGCCTCCGTGGCTGCCCTCACCATCTACGACATGTGCAAGGGGACGGAAAAGGGGATCGTGATCGGCGGTCTCTGCCTGCAGTACAAAGAAGGGGGGAAGAGCGGCACATACAGGAGGGAGGAGCCATGAAAGCTGCGATACTGACCCTGAGCGACAAGGGGGCCCGCGGAGAACGGACCGACGCAAGCGGTCCCGCCCTCTCCTCCTGGCTCGCCGAACGGAACGTGGAAACGGCCTGCACCGCAATCATTCCCGACGAGGCGGGGCTGATCGCAGCAAAACTTGCGGAATGGGCCGACTCGGGCCTCTTCGATCTGATCCTCACCACCGGCGGCACCGGCGTCTCCCCCCGGGACGTGACGCCGGATGCGACCGCAGGCGTGCTGGACCGGGTGATCCCCGGCTTCGGCGAGGTGATGCGTAGGAAAAGCCTGGAGAAGACCCCCCACGCCATGATCTCGCGGGCCATCGCAGGCATCCGGGGAAACAGCCTGATCATCAACCTTCCCGGGAGCCCGAGGGGAGCGGTGGAGAACCTGGAGGCGATCTGGGAAGCTGTCCCCCACGCGGTGGCCAAGTGCCAGGGAGACCCGGAGGAGTGCGCCGCCTCCCATGGCAGCGCTTCCCGCGAGGCAGGGAAGGCCACGATCGGCAAGGCAGTCTCGTTTGTCGCCAAGTCAGGGACCGGCAAGACCACCCTGCTGGAAAAGGTGATTGCCGAGCTGAAGGGGCGCGGCTGGCGGGTGGGCGCCATCAAGCATGATGCCCACCGCTTCGACATCGACCATCCCGGCAAAGACAGCCATCGACTGGCAGCTGCCGGCGCCGATACCATGCTTATCTCCTCGCCGGAGAAACTGGCCATGGTGAAGCGACACGACGCCTCCCCCTCCATCGGTGAGCTGATCGCGACCTATTTCGGCGACGTCGACATCGTCCTCACCGAGGGGTTCAAGAAGGGGGATCTCCCGAAGATCGAGGTGCACCGCAAGGAACGGAGCGCGACGCTCCTCTGCCGGGGGGATGAGAACGACCCGGCTCTCATCGCCGTTGCCAGCGACGAGCCTCTCGAACTGGACGTGCCGGTGTTCGACATCAATGATGCGGCGGGAGTTTCCGGCTTTATCGAGGAAAGGTTCCTGAGGATTGAACGGGGGGGAGCACGAACGTAATTTTTTTACCGGAGCACTTGACGAGCGAAAACTTTAAGGTAAAAGAATAAAACCTCCTTTGTTGAATTGTCGGGTGGCCCCCAGGGGCCACCTTTTTTTATCCCGCCATTGCGTCCTCGCTCCTTCCTGCTTGTGAAGTCAGAAGCCGCTCCGGTGCAGCAGAAAGACGACGACCGACGCAGCAAGGCAGTAATAGCCGAACAGTTGCCATCGGCCGCGCTCAAGCCAGATGGAGAGCCAGCGGAGGGCCAGGAGCCCCGAGAAGAAACTGAGTACCATCCCCGCCAGGCTCGGATAGAAGAGCCCGAGCATACTCCCCCCCTGTGAAGCAGATGCCGGGTGGGCGTGCAGCAGGCGCAGGACCTCGCGGGCGACTACCGGCGGCGTGAGGACGACGGCGAGGGCGAAGCTGAATTCTTCGACCCTGGTTCTGGCGACTCCGAGCAGAAGCCCGGCGGATATGGTCGCCCCGGAGCGGGAGAACCCGCGAAAAGGGAGGCAGAGCCCCTGGACGGCACCGATCACGGAAGCCTCCCGCACGCCGAGGGAGGTAGTCTCCCGGGAACGGTTCCCGCGCGCGCCGGCATAGACGATCAGCCCCCCCGCTGCAGCCAGTGCAGCAGCAATGAGCCCCAGGTTGCCGAAAAGGAGCTCGATCTCGGCATGCGGGACGTTCCTGGCCATGAACCTCTCGATCAGGGATTTGAGCACAATCCCTATCACCCCCGTGAACACCGTCGCCACGACGATAAGCCCGGCCGAGTCCCTAAAGACCTTGCGTGAGGAGAAGAAGCCGGCCCGCCAGGAGTTCCAGAAATAGAAAATCACTGCGAACATCGTGCCCGTATGGAGCATGACCAGGAGGAGCGTCATCTCCGGACTGGTCGGGTCGAGACCCATGAGCTTTGCGGCAACGATGACGTGCGCGGAACTCGAAACGGGCAGCAGCTCGGCTCCCCCCTGGACAACGGCAAGAACCAGAATCTTCAGCAAACTCATGGCGAGAATACCTCTTCGGCACAGGATTCAAACAGAAACAGTCTACTTGACCATGCAAGTCAAGTCCACCCAAAAAACAGGCCCTCCGGTCCGCCGATGCCATCGCCGCCCGGTCGCTGGAATCGCCAGGGCGGCCAAGGAGACGACGGACACTGTACCGGTGGCAGCAGCCAGGCACAGACGCTCAAAGGGCCGGCTGCGTTTCGCTGCCGGCCCTTGTGCGTCACCTCACTCCACGAAGCCCGCCGGGCTTCCGATCACTATCAACTCATGGTCCAGCAGGCGTCCGTATTCGGGACATCAGGAGGCGCCGCCGCCCCTCTGGCAAGCTCCAGGATCTGTTCAGCAAGAACGGGCTTGGCAATCACACTGGATACCCCTGCTTTTTCGGCCAGGCTCATGACGTCCGGGGATATGTCGCCGGTAACCATGACTATGTCGATCTCCGGACAGAGTTCTTTGGCGATCATAGCCAGTTCATAGCCGTCCATGCCGGGCATGTTCAGATCGGTCACCATGGCTGTAAAGAACCCTTTCTTCAAGAATCCCACGGCTTCAGCGCCGCTCGTGGCGTAGTGCGCCGTAACGCCGGCCTTCTCAACCAAGCTCCTGACAAGTTCGAGACAACCCTTGTCATCATCGACAAACAGGATGGTTCTCTTCTTCATCGTCACCCCATTTCCATTACACGGCAGAATCTGCCGATGCGTCAACCACTGACCGTTTCGGCGCCGACTCTTCCAATACCATGCGCTACTTCTCCTCACCCGGTCCGTCAAACTTCCCGCCCATCCGCTCGCGGTACTCGTCGATCCTGCGGTCTCGTTCCTTCTGAAGCGCCTTGAACTTTTCGATCTGCTCGGGGGTGAGGATGGCGCGAAGCTGCCTGGCCATCTGCGCCCGCTGCACTGCCAGATCAGCCTCTATGGCGGCCACCTTTGCCGCTTCCGCCCTGATGACCGCTTCGTCGGCGCTCCCCGACTGGATCAGCGTTCTCAATTCCCGCTTCTCGCCTGTCAGTTTGGTCACTGTCGGCTTGATCTGCGGCCGGTTCTTCGTGAAGACATCCTTCACCTTTGCTTTCTGCGCGTCGGAAAGACCGAGCTTTTCGGTCAGTTCGGCGAATCGTTCGCGTCGTTCCCACCCGTGGTGCTCCCCTTTTCGGTCGCAGCAGCATTCATGGTGGCGGAGGCGTTTGCAGTGATGCCGATGGTGGCGAAGGTGCTTCTCATGGCTGTCCTTTCCCTGTTGCGATTGCTGCTGTGCCTGCGCTTGAGGCTGTGCCTGGGCGCTCCCCTCTCCCGCATCGGCATACGCCAAGGAACTGCCCGTTCCGGCAGCCACCGTCAATCCCGCACATACGACAAGCAGCCTGATGGTCCTCTTCATATCGACCTCCTTGGATAGTTTTCATTGCATAAGACGAGGAACCCTCGGGAAAGGTTACAACCCGAAAATGTGGGAAGGGGGAAGAAAGGAAGCTCAAAGGGGGCTTTGCCCGCCTTTTCGCTGCAGGTGGTCGAAGAGGACGAGGTAGTCGGCGTCTTCATGGGTCACGGTACGACGGTTGAGAGGGAGAGATTCCGGAAGGATCACCGAGCAGCTGCACGGTGCGCCGGCCGACACCTCGTTCGGTATCCCCAGCCTCATGGCGTGCCCGTCTCCGGCGAGGACGACGACCTTCCTGTGAGGATGGGCCGTCAGATACTCCTTCAGACGCATCCCCATGCTCTTGTTCCAGAGCATCTGGGCTTCGCAGAAGAAGGTGAACGACATGTCGGCGCCCTTGTGCTCCGGTTCCGCAAAGGCGCGCCTGATGAGCTTCAGGTAGGCGGGACCGACGGTACATGTCACCCCGGTCGGGAGGTGTTTCCGTTCCGCCGGCGTCAACGCGCCGAAACCGTACTGTGCCACCTTGTAACTCACCTCGTGCGGCACGTTGAGGCCGATGATGGGGATTCTGTGGTCGCGGGCATACAGGAGAATGTCCCGGTAGAGGGGCCACGGCATCTCCCATTCGCGGTAGTACAACCTGATGAAGTCGTGCAGGTCGACATCCCCGGCAACCCACCGGTCGAGCTCCTTCTGGCTTTCGGCGGTGAACATCTCCATGCCGATGGCAATATCGACGCCCGACTCGTGAAGCCTCCTGATGACCTCCAACTGGACGGCGTGGCTCTCCGTCCTGTCATGCTCCTCCCCGACAAAGATCAGCCGCGACGGCCTCACCTCCTCGACCATCCGCCCGAGGCTGACGACCCTGCCGTCGCTCAGCCGCAACGCCCGCACCTTGCCGCGGAGATGAAGCACAATCGCAACGGCCACCGCGAGCGTGAGCATGAGGATCAGGCTGCCGACTCTTTTCATGTCTCGACCATCGGCTCCTTTTTGCCGCAGGATGGCTATTCCCGCCAGTGGATGCACGAGACGGGACATACGTCTATGGCGCCGCTCTGGATCTCTTCCTCGGTTGCCCCGGTCGGATCGTAGCACTCCGCCTTGCCGTCGTCGGCGAAACGGAACACGTCAGGCACGTTGGTAACGCAGAGTCCGCAACTGATACAGACGTCCTGATCAACCCACGCTTCTTTTGCCATGGCACTCCTCCTTGACGTTCGATCGAAAACTACCCTTAAATGTACCACCCGACGTGTCATTTACAATTAATCGATGCCGAACTTGCAAAAGAAAAGGCCTTACGAGCACGAGACTGTCCGTGTTCAGAAGCCAGGTCCTTCGAACACGGTCCGCAGCACCGGATCGCCACGGGAAACCGGGGGGAAGTAGGTCTCCACGAGCTCCCGCGCCCACCAGCGGCCGCTCTTCCGCCGCTCGTCGGGGGTCGTGAAGCGGTAGCGGTAGTGCAGCGCCCGCACGTAGCGGGGCGGAGCGCCCGGAAACGGGTTGTGCCGCAAGAGGGACAGCGTCAGTGGGTCGTTATCGAGAAGCTTCGCCAACAGGCGGATGAACCACGGGTCGTAGTACGGGGACGGCATGGCGGCAAACCACATCAGCCAGTCGAGGCGAAGGTGGTAGGGGGCGACCTGCGGCGGCAGGCGGCCCGGATCGCCCGGTTTCCCCCTGAACTCATAGACCTGCCAGCGCGTCGTCGGCAGAACGACCTCTTCGTCCGTCCCTTCGATCACGATTTCGTAGCGATCCCGCGTAATGCTCCCGAACGCCCCGTAGGTGTTCACCAGGTGGAAGGGATCGTAGTTGATGTTCATCACCTGATGCCGGGACATGAGGTTGCGCACCGGCCTGATACTGAGGAAAGCGACGAGGAGAGCGACGCAGATGATCACGCCGGAGTGAACGGGCGTGAGCGGCGACACGGGAAACGGAGTGACGGGGATTACCCTGCCGAGTTGGGCGTCGGTGAAGGTGCTGAAGGCGAGGACAAGCGTCAGGAAATTGAGCCAGGAAAAGTTGCCGCTCACGATCAGCGCCCCCTGGAAGAGGAGCGTCACGACCCCGGCGACTGCGGCAAGGGGCTGGGGGGCGAAGAAAAAGAAGGGCGCAGCCACCTCCGCCAGGTGGTTGAAGAGGACCCCGCCCTTGTGCATCCAGCCGGGGAGCCAGTGGAAGTACCAGCTCAGCGGGTTCGGCATCGGCTGGGTCTCGAAGTGGTAGTCGAGGCAGGTGAGGTCATGCCAGCAGGGGTCGCCGCGCAGCTTGATCAGCCCCGCCCCGAGGATGAGCCGGAACAGAACCCAGCGGAAGAGCCAGATCATAACCGTCGACGGCTCGGTATCGGAGCTCCCGAGGAATATTGCCAGAAAGCCGCTCTCCAGGAGGAGCGATTCCCAGCCGAAGGCGTAGAAGGTCTGCCCGATGTTGACGAAGGAGAGGTAGATAACCCAGAGGAGGAACCAGACCGACATGGAGAACCAGACCCCGAACCGCTCGGACAGGCCTGTCGTGGCGAAGATGGCGAGGATCACCCCGCACCAGCCGAAGAAGGCGAAGGCGGTATCCTTCGGGAAGACGTGAAAGATGCTCGGGGTCTCTCCGAAGGTGGTGAGCTGCAGGTACGCAGGGGCGGGAAGAAGCCCCCGTTCGCCGCACAGGGGGCGGAACTGGTTCACCACGACCAGAAAGGCGACGAGATAGATGACCCCCAGTCCCCTCTGCAGCAGCAACCGCGTCAGCCAGTATCCCCCCTGCACGTCCATCGTTACACCTCTTCACTCCGACATGCTTGCCTGCACGTTTTTTGGTGGTATATGGTACGTAGGTTCACGACCATGATCCCCAAGGAGCGAGTCATGCCGGACACCCCCGCCTACCCCCTGGAGATATTTTACGACGGATCCTGCTCTGTCTGCGCGGGAAAGATGGAGGCGTACCGGCGCAAGAAGCACTCCGGCCGCCTCCTCTTCGTCAACATCGCCGCGCCGGCGTTCGACCCGACACCCTACGGGATCACCCTTGACGAGTTCATGCACGAGATGCACGCCATCGACCGGGAGGGGCGGGTCTACCGGGGGGTAGAAGCGTTCCGGGTGATCTGGCAGGCGTTTCCGGCCTCGACCTGGTACGGCTTCCTGAGCGCCCTGGTTGAGTTCCCCGGGGTAAAGCCACTGGCCCGGCTCGCCTACCGGGGCTTCGCCCGGATCAGGGGGTACCTGCCGGAAAGCCACGATGCGTGCAAGGACGGAAGCTGCCGGCTCGGCAAGGACCGCTCCCATCGGTGACCTCCCCGACATTTCACCGCTTGACCCGCACCACTCCCACCCGCCCCGCACCGCTGCAGGCGATGAAGACGTCGCCCTGCGGCGTCGCCGCCATGTTGCGGATCACCCCGCCGCCGGACGGAACCTGCCATCGTGCGAATGTCTTCGCTTTCGGGTCGAACCGGACGACGGTATTCGGCTCCACCCCCGACTCGCTGTACCAGACCGCGCCGTCCGGCGTCGCCGTCATCCCGTACGGTCTTGAGCCCGCCCCGCCGGGCGAGGGCCACTCCTCGACCATTCCGCTCTGCGGAGAGAGGCGCCCCAGGTAGCCGCGCCGGTAGTCGGTGTACCAGACCGCGTCGTCCGCGGTGATGGCGATCCGCCGCGGACGTGCCCCCTTCGGCAGCCGGAACTCCGTGATCGCCATGGTGGCGGGGTCGATGCGGCCGATTTTGTTGGTGCCGAATTCGCAGAAGAACGGATTCCCCTTCGAGTCGACCGCGATCCCGTACGGGTGGGCATCGGCCGTCGGCGGCCGCTTCAGGACGATCTTCCCCGTGGCCGGGTCGAGCCGGCCTACGAAGTTCCCCCCCTGCACGGTGAACCAGAGGACCCCGCGGTGGTCGAACACCGGCGTGTGCGGGTCGCGCGCCTTCCTGTCGGGGAGGGCAAACTCGTCCACCTTCCCGCTCTGCGGATCGAGCCTGCCGATGTACCCCTTGTAGTTGGCGGTAAACCAGATGTTACCGTCACGGTCGGCCACCAGGCCGTGGGGACCGGAGTCGGGCGTCTTCAGGGGGTACGACCGGAACTTCCCGCCCGTCACGTCGAGCCGCCCCAGGGTATTGGAGCCCATCCCCGTGTACCAGAGCGCCCCATCCGGGGCAACGGCCGGGTCGTGGGGAAACCTGTCGGTAGCGGGGAGCGGCCACTCCTCGATCGTCGTCGA
>DATJLB010000357.1:0-10286 GCA_035490915.1 Geobacteraceae bacterium | reverse complement strand
TCGGACGGGATGAGCTGGTTGAAGTAGTGGAGCGAGGCGTAGTGCCGGGACGGTTGGGGGGTAACGGTTGAACTGAACCGGCTCACGTAGATCAGGTATTTGATGCCGTAGCCGGCGGCGGTGGCAAGGTTGGTTTCACTGTCTTCCCCCAGGAGGGTGTGTGCCGGGGTATAGGGAATGCGCTCCCTCAGTTTCCCCCAGAAGTCGGCATCCTCCTTCGGGAGCCCGAGGTCGTGGGCGGAGACGATCCCGTCGAAGTAGGGTCCCAGACGCGTCTTTCCCATCTTTAGTTCAAGAGTCTTGCTGTGGGCGTTGGTGACGAGGTAGACCCCCTTGCCGTGGCGTTTGAGAAAGAGGAGAAACTCGACCACGAAGGGGTGGACCGCGATCAGGTGATCCACTTCCCTCTTCAGGCAGGGAATATCGAGGCCGAGCCGCTCCGTCCAGTAATCGAGGTCGGTCCAGTTGAGAGTGTTCTCCTGGGAGCGGAAGAGGGCGTAGAGGAGTTCCTTCGCCTCATCCAGAGTGGTTTGGTGGATGGCGGCGTACCGTTTCGGCACATGCTCGAGCCAGAAATGGTCGTCAAAGTGGCGGTCGAGCAGGGTGCCGTCCATGTCGAGAAGGACGGTGTCGATGTCGTTCCAGTCGAGTTTCATAGCAATTAATTTATCCACAGATTACAGAAGAAGTCGTTTTGAAAATCTGTGCCACCTTTGGACGACGATTGTTTAAGAAAAAGGCCCTTAACGGGCCTTTTCTTCGATGAACTTCCTGATCGCCGCCTGGTCAGCTTCCAGCACCTCGCAGCGGGTCGGGAGCTTCTCGATCCCGGCGAGCGCGGCGGGAAAGGGAGGGGCGATCCCGGTGGCACGTTCGACCGCATCGCCGAACTTTGCCGGATGGGCGGTGGCGAGGCAGATCGGGGTCTCGTCCGGCGCCACACACTCCAGTGCAGCCTTTACTCCAACCGCGGTGTGGGGGTCGAGGAGGTAGCCGCTCTTCTCCCGGAACGCGGCGATGGTCGCCAGGGTCTCGTCGGTGTTGACCGTCCGGGAGGCGAACTCTGACCGGACCCGGTCGAGCTCCGCCGGGGTGAACTCCATCCTGCCGGTGGCGCTGAAGTGGGCGAAGGCGCTCCGGACCCGAGCAGGGTCTTCGTCGAAGAGGTAGAAGAGATACCGCTCGAAGTTGGAGGCGACCTGGATGTCCATGGAGGGAGAGATGGTCGGCACCACTCCGCCCACCGAGTAATCCCCGTCGGCGATGAAGCGGGTCAGAATGTTGTTTTCATTGGTGGCCAAGAGCAGCCGCTTGACGGGGAGCCCCATCCGCTTCGCCACGTAGCCGGCGAAGATGTCGCCGAAGTTGCCGGTCGGTACCGAGAAGACGATGTCGCTTCCTCCCGCGTCGGTGACCCGGAACCAGGCGTAGAAGTAGTAGATCACCTGGGCGAGGACCCGTGCCCAGTTGATGGAGTTGACCGCCCCCAGGGCGTACTTCTCCTTGAAGGGGAGGTCGCTGAAAAGCGCCTTGACGATGTTCTGGCAGTCGTCGAAGGTCCCCTTGACCGCGATGTTGTGGACGTTCTCGTCGAGCACGCTGGTCATCTGGAGCGCCTGGATCGGCGAGGTCTTCAGGTGGGGATGGAGGATGAAGATGTTGATGTTCTCCTTCCCCCGCACCCCGTAAATGGCGGCGCTCCCCGTATCCCCCGAGGTGGCGCCGACGATGTTCATCCGCTCCCCCCGCTCCTTCAGGAGGTATTCGAACAGGTTGCCGAGGAACTGGAGCGCCACGTCCTTGAAGGCGAGGGTCGGGCCGTGGAACAGTTCCAGGATGTAGACGCCGTTCTCCCTTACTACCGGCGTGATCTCCCTGTTGTCGAAGGGGTCGTACGAACGGTCGATCAGCCGTTTCAGGTCGTCCTCCCGGATGTCGGTCGCGAAGAGCGACATCACCCGGAACGCCAGGTCGCGGTAGGAAAGCTCCCGCCATGTATCGAGGGTCCTCCGGTCGACGGCCGGAATCCTTTCGGGAAGGAGGAGGCCGCCGTCGGTCGCCAAGCCCATCATCACCGCGTCCTTGAAGCCGATCGGGGAGATGCCTCCCCGTGTGCTGAGATATTTCATGGAGTTCGTCCTGTGGAGGGAATGCTTCTGCACGCAGAAGGCCACAGTCTAGCAGGAATCGGGCGAAATGGGAAGAGAATGCTTTGTGTCAGGCTCTCCGTTTACGCGCCCGAGGGGGTTGATTTTCCGCCTTTTACCGTGTATACAAACTGGTGGACTATGCGTGACCGACCAGGAGGTGGAAACCATGCGCTTGCTTGCGATGCTGCTCACAGGTTTTGTTGCCGTTCTCCTCAACGGCTGTTCCTTTAACGTGCCGCTTCTTTCCCCGCCCAAGCCGCTGGAGGAAAAAGTCGTGGAAGGGGAGGGCCGGAAGAAGATCCTTATTCTGGATGTGACCGGCGTCATCTCCGAACGGGAGAAATCGGGCGGGATGCTGGCCAGGGGGAGTTCCTCCATGGTCGACCAGACCCGGGAGGCCCTGAAGAAGGCGGAGGAGGACGAGGATCTCGCCGGGGTCATCGTCCGGATCAACTCGCCGGGGGGGACAGTCACCGCCAGCGATATCATCCGGCACGACATCCTGGCGTTCAAGGAGCGGAAAAGGGTGCCGGTGTACGCCTGCATCGTGAGCATCGGCGCATCAGGCGCCTACTACATCGCCACCGCCGCCGACAGTATCGTTGCCCACCCAACCGCCATCACCGGGAGCATCGGCGTCCTCCTCCTGAAATTCAACGTGGAAGGGCTTCTGGACAAGGTGGGTGTCCGGGAGCAGACCATCAAGTCGGGAGACAAGAAGGACATCCTCTCCCCCTTCCGGGCCACCACTCCCGAGGAGCAGCGTCTGGTCCAGGCGATCATCGATCAGCTGTACGAGCGGTTCCTCGATGTGGTCGTCGCGCGACCTCACAACTCCCTGAGCCGGGAGGAGTTGAAACCCCTCGCCGACGGCCGCATCTACACCGCCCCCCAGGCGCTCGCGGCGAAACTGATCGACAAGACCGGCTACCTGGACGATGTGATTGCCGACATGAAAAAACAGCTCGGCGCGGATAAGGCGCAGGTCGTCATTTACTATCGCCCCGGAAGTTACAAGGGATCCATCTACTCCGAGTCTCCCGGCGAAAGCTCGTCGATTGCCGGTCTGTTTGCCCTTTCAGGGGGGGACCTGCTCCCCGAGAGCCAGTTCATGTATCTCTGGCAACCGTAGCCTGGGGCCGGGAGCAGTCTTCCGCCCATCTCGCCGCCGTGTCCTCACAGCTCCGCTTCGACGTAGCGCCCGGCCTTCGCTTCGGCGGAGTAGGCCTGCTACGCCTCAGCGAAGCTTCTGCGGACCAGCGACGATCTGGACACAATTTGCAGAGCAAATTGGACAGCGAAGGCTGCCCGAAGGGCGAGGCCGCAGGCCGAGTCAAAATCTAGCACCCGGTTGATAATCTCACTTTGAGTGTTTCACCTTGATTTGTATTGTAGGGGCGACGCATTTGTTCCCTTACACAGTTTGAAACTATAACCTACAGGAGGAAACACACATGAAAGCTGTTCTGCTGGAAGGATTCGGAGGGGTGGAGGTACTTCAGGTGGGGGAGGTTGATCGGCCAGTCCCGGGCGAGAACCAGGTGCTCGTCAAGGTCATGGCCACCTCGATCAACCGGCCGGACCTGGTGCAGCGGGAGGGGAAATATCCGCCCCCGCCGGGAGATTCGGAGATCCTCGGACTTGAGGTGTCCGGGGTGATTGAAGAGGTGGGGCCGGGTGTTGTCGGCTGGCAGAAAGGGGAGCGGGTGATCTCTCTGGTGGGAGGAGGGGGGTACGCGGAGTATGCCGTTGCCTACGCCAACCATCTGATGCGGATTCCGGAAAGCATGAGCTTCGAGGAGGCCGCCTGCGTCTGCGAATCGTACATCACGGCCTTTCTCAACATCTTCATGATCGGCGAGTTCCGGGACGGCCAGACCGCCATCCTCCACGGTGGGGGGGGTGGGGTGAACACCGCCGGCATCCAGCTCTGCAGGGCGCTCGCCCCTTCGAGCAAACTGATCGTCACCGCCAGCCCCGCCAAGATGGAGCGCGTCAAGGACCTCGGGGCGAATCTCGTGATCGACTTTACCCAGACCCCCGACTTTACCGAGGTCGTCAAGGAGTTCACCAACAAGAAGGGGGTCGACCTGATCCTCGACCACGTGGGGGCCAAGTATCTGGTGCCCAACATGAACTCCCTCGCCTACAAGGGGCGGCTGGTTATCATCGGGGTCACCAGCGGCATCAAGGCAGAGCTCAACCTGGCGCTGATGATGGTCAAACGCCAGAGCATCATCGGTTCGGTGCTCCGCTCCAGGCCGGTGTCCGAAAAGGGGGAGATTGTCGCCGAATTCACCCGCCGGGCGCTCCCGAAGTTTGCAGACCGCACCATCGTGCCGATCGTCGAGAAGGTCTTCACCCTCGACGAGGTCGCGGATGCCCACAGGATGATGGAGGAGGACCGTCACTTCGGCAAGATCGTGATGCGGATCGGCCGGTAGCGAGGGTGCGGACCTTTCCGGTACAGCATTCTCTCATGATAATGTCTTGATTTTTTGCCCGACACGCTTTATCCTACCCGATGATGGCAGTGGCCGGGTCGACGACGTCGGTTGCGTCCGATGCATTATCCCAAGGAGGCATGAGAAGGATGAACGGTATGATGGAGAAAATTACACTGCTTGCGTTGATGCTTGCGTTTGCTATCCCTGCGATAGCCTCTGATTGGAAGTATTTGGGTACCGATGGAAAAGGGAACCACTATTTTTACAAGCCGAAGACCTATTCCATCTCCGGGAACAAGATTGCGAGCAGCTGGACGAAAGTGGAACACAAGGTGGACGAAGCCGTTATGAAGCAGAAAAAAATTGCTCCCGATGACTACGTTGGGATCTCCTCCACTGTTGTCTTTGAACAGTACCATTGTGTCGAAAAAAAGAAAATGACTCTTGTGGGAAAACATTACGAAGGCATAGACGACAATGATGTTCAGAGAACAGGCTGGGTCGCCGTCCAACCGGCGAGCACCGACGAAGGGCTTCTCATTGCGCTCTGCAAGGAGGGTGCAAACAAAAAGGAACGGGACAAGACATCTGAGAAAAAGTAAGGAGACCGGAAGTACCGGTGACGAATAAGTAGCTCGAAAAAAGGCCCGTTCATCACGGGCCTTTTCTGTTGGGTGAAATCCCGTTGTCAGAAGGAGGAAACGAGGGCTGCCACTCTTTTCTTGGGACGCCGAGTTGCTGGATTGTTCCGTTTACCGAGTGAGCGGCCGGTATTGATCCATACCCCCTCCCTGAGAAAGGCGGAGATGAAACCTGCATCGATCAAGTCATCGAGATGGGAATCCAGGGCCAGCGAACAGCTGCCGTCACAACAGCGAACGAGGACGACCATTTGCACGAACCTCCTCTGAGACTCAGGACAAAATATTCGGCGTATTCGGGTTGAAGGGGGATGGGAACATTTACAGTGGTTTGTCGTATCGGTTAAGCGCTGCAAACTAATTTACTCCAATAATGCGGCTGAGGCAAGCATAATCTAGTGCTGTTCACGAAGAGGAATCTCCGGTAGTGCCACAATCTTTTCTGAGCGGCCAGAGGAGGAAGACGCGCCTGCATCCACAAGCACGGCGGAAATGTTATCGAATCCTCCCCGGACGTTTGCCTCTCGAATGAGGTCGGTTGCGGCCGCATCCAGGTCGTCGCGGGAATTCCGGATGATTGCAGCTATATCCTCGTCGGCAAGCGCTCCTGTCAGGCCATCGGAGCAGATGATCACGATATCCCCCGCCTGTAATTCGATTGCATGGAGGTCGGGAATAAGGGTTTCCGAACTTCCCACTGCCTGTGTCAGCATGTGTCGGGCATACGGCGGGACCTTTTCGGGAGGGATGTGCTTCTCGTTGACCAGGAAGGCCGCCAGGTTGTCATCCGTGGTAATCTGACGCACGTCTTCATTCCTCATGAGGTAGACCCTGCTGTCTCCAAGGTGGCAGAGGTGCGCCTTCCTTCCCTTGATCACCACGATCTCCAGGGTCGTTCCCATCCCTTCGAGCGACGGATTGTTGATTCCCCCCCTGTACACCGCGGAATGGGCAGCCGCCAGGGCCTCCACGAGGAGCTTTGGCAGGGACGCCTGATTGGCGTCACCAACCCGGTCACGCAGAAAGTCATAGGCGGTATCCACGGCGAGTCTGCTTGCCACTTCACCGCCGCTGGCCCCTCCCATCCCATCGGCGAGGAGGAAGATCCCTCGGAGAGGATCGACCAGAACAGAATCCTCGTTGTTATTCCTCACCTTGCCGATGTCGCTTTTCCAGGCTGCTTTCACGTCTTACCCATAATTCGAAGGATCCCGGCGTAATGTCCCGCGGATAAGTGTACTTCTACGCGGGTGAAAGTCAAAGCGCCTCCGGTTTCGTGCAGATCTGGGATGAATGAGGTTGGCATTGACTTCGTCGATGAATTCAGCATAAGATGTTTACGCAGATGTGCCTTTCCGGTAAACGATGCCTCTTCTTCTTTGCCATGTTAGCCGCCTTCAGATCCCAAGCCGAATCATTTTGAGGAAGATATGCCCGGAGCTACGGACCTGTCACCACGTGACGTGATGCTTAGCGTCATCGATACCCTTGCCGGCACGTACCTGAGAGGGAAGGTACGGGCGCTCAGGCTGGCTGTCATTGCGCTCCTTTCGGGCGGTCATATCCTGCTCGAGGATATTCCGGGGCTTGGTAAAACAACCCTTGCGCTCGCCCTTTCGAACGCCCTCGGTCTGTCGTTCGGACGGATCCAGTGTACCAGCGATCTGCTTCCTTC
The DNA here is from genome assembly GCA_035490915.1 of Geobacteraceae bacterium. GTDB lineage: Bacteria > Desulfobacterota > Desulfuromonadia > Geobacterales > Geobacteraceae > JAMPXD01. The sequence goes on along the minus strand of DATJLB010000357.1, from coordinate 3,373 downwards.
GGACATTACGGGACTTTCCATATTCAGTCGCGAAGACAACCGGTTCAAATTCGTTCCGGGCCCTGTTTTCAACAATGTAGTTCTCGTGGATGAAATCAACAGAGCCATGCCCAAGACCCAAAGCGCACTGCTGGAGGCGATGGAAGAGCGGCGCGTGACCGTCGAAGGTGTGACCTATCCGCTTCCGGAGCCGTTTCTGGTGATTGCCACCCAGAATCCCGTCGAACAGGTCGGGACGTACCCGCTTCCCGAGTCGCAGATGGACCGGTTCCTCATCAGAACCGGCATCGGGTACCCTCCTGAGGAGATCGAAAAGGCGATCATCAGGTACGGGAGCATCCGGGACGACCTCAGGAAGATCTCGCCGCTGGTCGGGAGTCACGAAATTCTCGAGGCGCGACGGGCGGCTCGGGAAGGGGTCTATCTTTCCGAGAAGGTTGCCGATTACCTGTTCAGCATCGTCACCGCAACCCGCAACCAGCCGATGATACTCTCGGGGATTTCCACCCGGGGCGGAATCAACCTGGCGGATGCGGCAAGGATCAATGCCTATCTGGAGGGGAGGGGGTATGTGGTTCCCGAGGACGTGAAAAGCGTGGCTGTGCCGGTCGGTGCCCACCGTCTGATTCTCCGCGCGGAAAACGAGAGCCTTGACAAGGAGGAACTATTAGAGGCCATTCTCAGAAACATCCCGGTTCCGTTGGTCTGAAACTTACCAGGGCCGGTGCCTTGTACATCGCTATCACCCTCCTGTTAGGTTTTGCAGCGGTAAATACCGGCAATAACCTCATTTTTTTGATCGTCGCGGCGCTCCTAGCCTTCATGTCCGTTTCCGGCGTTCTCGGCTGGTTGAACATTCAGAGGTTGAAGGTCTCGATCGATTTTCCCGCCGAAAATTACTGCGACCACGAAACCCTTGTTACAGTCCGGTTGCACAACGGCAAGCGCCGCGTCCCTTCGTTTCTCCTCACGGTGACAGTCATGGGGGAACCGGTTCTCTTCGACCTTCTGGGGGGAGGCGAAGAAGGGGGCGGTTCGTTCGTCTTCCGGTTCCGGGAGCGGGGAGAGCGGGTCGTTTTCGTGGTTCAGATTTCCTCCCCCTTTCCGATCAACTTCTTCATCCGCTCCCGATGGCTCGCGGTGCAGCGCCGTGTCGTCGTCTTTCCGGCGCCGCTCCCCTGTTCGCTGCCGGTGGGGCGTGACGGCAAGGAAAGGAGCGGTGTCTTCACGGTCCCGGCAAAGGGATTCGACGGTGATATCGCGAAGATCGCCGACTATTCCGGCGCCGAGCCCATAAAGTTGGTCCATTGGCGGCTCTCGGCAAAACTTGGGAAGCTCAAGGTGAAAGAGTTGTCGGCGACCGCCGCGGAACCGGTCTTCATCGATATTGCAGGGATGGCCGGGAATAACCTGGAAGAGAATATCTCCCGCGCCGCGTTTCTCGTTAACGCTCTCATCAAAAAAAACAGGCCGGTTGGTCTTAAACTGGGTAAGCGGTCGTTTCCGCCCGTCGCTTCCCGCGAGCACAGGCTGCTCCTGTTAACGGAACTTGCTCTCTATGGTAAGAGTTAAAACAGTCCTCGGTTGGCTTGCCTACAGCATCGCTCTTCTGGGATTCGTTCCGCTGTTCCCCTATCTGGAGCCGGTATCGCGTCTGCTCTTCCCCGTTGCCTTCGTGGTCGGCATCGCGATCGACCGGAAGGGGACGTCGGTCCGCGAACGGCTCCCCGCCGCCATCTCCCTCTGCTTCTTTCTGTGGTACGCCAGCCGCTTCTCCCGGGACAACCTGGTTAGTCCGGCAGTCAATCTGCTCGTGGTCCTCCTGGCGGTCAGGCTTTTCGGCAACAAAAGCGCCAGAAACTACCTGCAGATTTTCGCCCTCTCCCTTTTTTGCCTGGCCGGCTCGTCCCTCTTCAGCCTGAGCGCCCTGTTTCTCTGCTATTTTCTTCTGATGCTGACGCTGATCGCCGTCTCCCTTGTGGTCCTCACCTTTGAGTCCACGTCCGCGACCAAGACGGTCTCACCGGACGGAATGAAGAGGATAGTATCCGTCGCTCTTGTGATGCCGGTTGCCTCTGTTCCCCTGGTGCTCCTCTTCTTTTTAATCCTTCCCCGGACCCAGTATCCCCTCTGGAATTTTCTCAACGTCGGAGGAGCAAAGGTCGCCGGATTCAGCACCAAGGTTGAGCCGGGGAACACGCCGTCAGTCGGGACGGTCCGCACCGTAGCCTTTCGGGTTAAATGCATGAAGCTTCCGAAAAGCCTCCTCTACTGGCGGGGGATTGTCCTGAACAGCATCGAAGGGGATGCCTGGGTACGAAAGGACCCCCCCGGCGCCGAGGGGGGGATAGCCGTGAGGGGGGAGGCAGTCCCGCAAACCTTTTTCCCGGAGCCGGGGAGCCCCCCCCAGCTGCTGGCACTCAACATTCCGCGCGCGATTTCCGGGGTACGATTTATGGCGAGCCCCGATTGTACTTATGTGCGCCGCGGACCAGGGGGAGTGCGTGAAAAATATGATGCGCTCTCGACCCTGAGCAACACGATTGCCTCCCGAAACGGGGTCGCTGCGGGTTTCTACCTGAAACTCCCATCGCGCCCATCACTCCGTATGATGGCGCTCGGAACGCGCATCGCCCGGGAGGGGAAGAGCGATGCCGAAAGGGTTGCGCTGGTGGGCGATTTTTTCCGGTCCGCGAACTTTGTCTATGCCACGTCAGCCCTGCCAATCGGGGAACATCCGCTCGACACTTTTCTGTTCGAGAAAAAAAGGGGGAACTGCGAATTTTTCGCCTCTTCATTCGCCGAGCTGCTCCGTATGGCGGGGGTCCCTGCCCGTCTCGTAGGAGGGTATTACGGCGGCGACTACAACGAACTTGGCGGTTACTACGTGGTCACCGATGATATGGCGCACGTCTGGGTCGAGGCCTATCTCGGAGGGAAGGGGTGGGTGACCATTGACCCGAGCCGCTGGGCGGTCAACTTTTCCACACGCGGTGAGGCCGGAGAGGGGGGGCTTCGCCGGAGAATCACGATGATGCTGGATGCTCTCGGTTATTACTGGAATCTGGGAGTGATCAATTACGACCTGGAGCGTCAACTGCGATTGATCGCCGGAGCAAACGGGCACGTGCAGCGCCTTTCGGTTCCCGGCCATCTGTTCTACCGTTTGCTGTACATTCTCGTCCCTGTTTTTGTCGTGGCGGTGGGGATCCGTCTAGTCCGGAAGGTGGGATGCTCCCGGGAGGAGCGGGTTTTGAGAGTGTTCCTTGCCGGTGTGCGTCGCGCCTACGGTGTGGAGATCGGAACGGAGACAGGATTGCATGAGCTGGCAGCACTGGCGAACGATCCCCGCGTCGACCGGTTTGTGGAGATC
>DATJLB010000356.1:0-4170 GCA_035490915.1 Geobacteraceae bacterium | reverse complement strand
CCATGCTCGGCGAGGTCCTCGACTCCATCGTCGAGTACAAGCGTCTCGGGATCTGGATCGAACTGACGACCCTCATCATCCCCGATTACAATGATTCCGATCCTGAACTCATGGGACTTGCCAGGTTCATCGCCGACAAGGTCGGCGTGGAGACGCCGTGGCACGTGACCCAGTATTACCCCACGTATAAACTGACCGCTTCGCCCCGCACCCCCGTTGAAACCCTGCGCCGGGCGCGGCGGATCGGGCTCGATGCCGGCCTGCGTTATGTCTACGAAGGGAACGTCCCGGGCGAAGGGGGCGAAAACACATGCTGCCCCGGCTGCAGCGAGTTGCTGATCCGCCGTCAGGGCTTCTTCGTCGAGGAGAACAGGATCAGGGAAGGGAAATGCCCCTCGTGCGGGACGACCATCGACGGGATCGGCATGTAACGTCGTTGGTGTGCATCTTGCTAAGATAAATTTAATCTGGGCTGCGACTTCGGAGCCTTTTTTGTAAACCCAGTAATAGTGGTGCGTTAGTTATGTTCCCTGTTTCTCAACGTATGGGGAGGCCGGTGAAATGACCGGATAATCCGGGCAGAGCGGAGCGACCTGGCGGCAAAATGACGCACAAGGGCCAGAAAGCACCGACGTATGATCAGCCTGGTGGAGGCCTTAGCGTATGGTCAGCAGATACAGGAAGCTTGGCGGAAAACCGCGGCATGTCATCATCCTTGGCTTGGGACTCGCGGCCCTCTTCTGGGGCATCGATGCCGTCGTGGATTCCCTGGTCTTCAAAGAAGGGCCCTTTGTTGAGATACTTCTTTTCCCCTCCTTTCACGCCTCTTGGGAACGCCTCCTTTTCATCGTCATCCTCGGTTTTTTCGTAGGCTACGTCATCTCCGTCATCAGGAGCAGGGACTCCCTTGCGGAGGAACTGGGCGTCGCTACACAGAAGGCGGAACAGGAGCGGGCGAGGTCGGAAGCGATCATTGCGGCCATCGGTGACGGCATGAGCATCCAGGATACCGATTTCAGGGTGCTCTACCAGAACGACAGGCACAAGGAGCTGGTCGGGGGGGATTTTACCGGCAGGTACTGCTATGAGGCATACAGCTGCCGCGACGAGGTTTGCCCTGAATGCCCGATAGCCATGTGCTACAGGGACGGGCACGTGCACACGATTGAAAAGGTGGCCCCGGCACTTGGAGAGGGTACTCACATCGCGATAACCGCTTCTCCCCTCCGCGATGCCGACGGCAGCATCATTGCGGGAATCGAGCTCGTCAGGGACATGACGCGGCACAAACAGGTCGAGGAAGCCCTCGAACGTAACGCCCGCTTTCTCCAGAAACTGATCGATACCATTCCTAACCCGATCTTCTACAAGGATGCCCGGTTCCGTTTCATCGGGTGCAATGCCGCGTTCGAGGAGTGCATCGGGCTGGCAAAACACGAGGTGCTCGGCAAGACCTTCCACGAGCTTATCCCCGCAGAGCTTGCCGAGGGGCACCATCGGAAGGATGTCGAGCTGATGGCCCATCCCGGGGTCCAGGTGTATGAGACGAGTATTGCCTGCGCAACCGGGTGCCAACGAGACGTCATCATGTACAAGGCCACGTATGCCGGCGCTGACACGGCTCCTGCCGGCATCGTGGGGGTGGTCGTCGACATAACCGAGCGAAAACGGTTTGAAACGAAGCTGAAGGAGAGCGAAGAGCGTTTCCGCAACCTGGTCGAAAGCACCAGCGACTGGGTGTGGGAGATTGACGAGAATGGCGTCTATATGTATGCGAGCCCCCGCATCCGCGACCTGCTCGGGTATGAGCCTGAAGAGATGATCGGCAGGACCCCCTTCGACTTCATCCCCGCTGACGAGGCAGCGCGCTTCAGGGCATTTTTTGCCGGGATCGCCTCGGAACACAAGCCGTTCAACTCTCTTGAGAGCACCAACCGGCACAAGGACGGTCGCATGATTGTGCTGGAAACCAGCGGCGTTCCCATTTTCGACGGCGAGGGGAACTTCCGCGGATATCGCGGGATCGACCGCGACATCACCGAGCGCAAACGGGTGGAAGAGGAGATCCGGAAGCTGAATGAGGATCTGTCATCACACGCCGCGGAACTTGCCGCCGCAAACCGGGAACTGGAGGAGTTCAGTTCCTCGGTTTCCCATGACCTCCGCTCGCACCTCACCCGCATCTACAGCGCCGGCCAGCTCGTTTTGGATATGTCGTCTTCCAGTTTGGATGAAACGGGCAAGTCCCTGGTGTCTACCATCTGCGAAGGGTGCGAAACGATGGAAGATCTGATCCAGGCGCTCCTCACCCTTTCGCGGGTGACGCGCAGCGAGATGCGCCGGACGGAGTGCAACCTGAGCGAGCTTGCCGACGTCATTGCCGCCGAACTGCGCGTTACGGAGCCTGAGCGCCAGGTTCAATTCACCATCGAACCCGGGCTTAAGGATTTCGTAGATCCCCGGCTCCTCAGGGCGCTTCTGGAGAACCTCCTGGGAAACGCCTGGAAGTATTCCCGGAAAACCCCCGAGGCGCATATCTCATTCGTGGCGCTCGACTTCAACGGGGAGCGGGTCTATTGTGTCCGGGACAACGGGGCGGGATTCGATATGGAGAAAAGCGATCTGCTGTTCGAGCCGTTTCAACGGCTCCACTCCAGCGGCGAATTCTCGGGGACCGGTGTCGGCCTTGCTACTGTCAAGCGTATTGTGAAGCGGCACGGCGGGAGGGTCTGGGGGGAAGGGGCCGTGGGTCGCGGGGCGAGCTTCTTCTTTACCCTGAAATAATCCTGCAAAACGACACTAGAACGCGGATGACGCGGATTTAGCGGATTGACGCGGATAAACCAAAAAGATTTTTCAAAAATCGAGACGTTGTTCCTTCCCGCAACGAAGGTGCTTGCGGCTTAGTCATTGCGAGCGGAGCGCGGCAATCCTTCTTGCAAAGGCCTCAGAATTCAGGATAACCGAGTTCATTTTCCCTGCAATAATCCGCGTGAATCCGCTAAATCCGCGTCATCTGCGTTCTAGTGCTTTTGGTTGCCAATCTTCCGCCGTTAATGCTATAAACAAGGAAACTCCCTTTGTGTTGAGGTTTCCTTGAAAAGTTTCTTTTTTCGTCGTGCCTGGGTCACGTTTTCCGCCCACGTTATCGGCTTTTACGCCTCCGTCCTGAACGGCTTCCGCGTCAAGGGGGTGGACAACATCCCCTCCTCCGGGGGGGTGCTGATCGCCTCCAACCACATCTCCGCGTACGAGACCATCTTTCTTCCCTGGGCAGTGATCCGCACCTACCCGATGCAGATGCTCTGGGCGCCCGCCAAGGAGGAGCTGTTCCGCAGCCGCCTTCAGAGGTGGCTCTACTCCTCATGGGGCGCCTTTCCGGTCAAGCGGGGCCGGGACGTCCGCGCCGGCAAGGTCCTGAACGAGCTGCTGCGCGACCAGAAGGTGATGCTTTTCCCCGAGGGGACCAGGCACAAGGATGGCGTCCTCGGCAAAGGGAATCGCGGGGTCGGAAAGATCATCTACGACACCCGGCCGGCGGTGATTCCGACCGCCCTCGCGGGGCTCAACAGGTGGCGGTTCCCCGGCTTCGGCCAGGAGGCGCTGGTCGTGTTCGGCAGGGCGCTCGATTTCACGGACCTGTTCGAGCTCCCCGACTGCAAGGAGACCCACCAGCTGATCGTCGATCGGGTGATGGATGCCATCGCCGGGCTACTGAAGGGGGAGGGGGCGTACGTCGATGAAGGTTGAGATATTCTGCGACGGGGCCTGCAGCGGCAACCCCGGTATGGGGGGGTGGGGGGCGCTCCTCCGTTACGGCGAGAAGGAAAAGGAGCTGTCCGGTGCTGTCGGGGAGACCACCAACAACCGGATGGAGCTGACCGCGGCCATCGAGGCGCTCTCCTCCCTCAAACGTTCCTGCGAGGTGATCCTCACCACCGACTCCCAATACCTCATGAAGGGGATGACCGAGTGGATCGCCGGCTGGCAGCGAAAGGGGTGGGTCAACAGCAAGAAGGAGCCGGTACTGAACCGCGACCTCTGGGAGCGGCTCCTGGCGCTTGCCAAGACCCACCGGATCGAGTGGCGCTGGGTCAGGGGGCATAACGGTCACCCGGAGAACGAGCGGTGCGACGAACTGGCCCGGCGGGCTATCGAGGAATTTAAAAG